>JBFKGW010000237.1:0-4926 GCA_041633145.1 Alphaproteobacteria bacterium | reverse complement strand
GGATGGTCGCCACCTCGTTCAAGCGCCCCGACGAATGGTTCGCCTGGCCGCCGGTGTGGTGGCCACCCGAACTGACGCTGTTCAACTACATCCGTGTCTGGGTCGACGGGATTTTCGTCGGCCCAACCGATCGCAATCTGGCCGAGGTGGTGGGGCCGTGGGAGGCACTGATCAACACCTTCGTGATCGCCTTTGTCGCCTCGAGCCTGGCCACCCTGTTCGCCGCCGTACTTGCCTACGGCGTCTCGCGCCACCGCATCCTGACCGAGACGCAAATGCTGATGACGCTGCTGTTGCGCCTGGTGCCGCCGTTCGTCATCGCGGGTCCCTTGTTGCTGTGGTATTCGGCGGTCAGTTTGGAAGACAGCCGCACCGGGCTGATCCTGCTTTATATGCTGACGACGATGCCTTACGCGTTGCTGGTGCTCAAAAGCTTCGTCGACGAGATTCCCATCGAATACGAGCAGGCCGCCGAAGTGCTCGGTGCGCGGCGCTGGCAGGTCATCTGGGAAGTCATCCTGCCGCTGCTCAAGCCCGGCCTCGCCGTGACCTTCCTGTTTCTCTTCATCCTCAATTGGAGCGAATTCTTCCTCGCGCTGATCCTGTCGAAGACCGACGTCTCGACCTTGCCGATGCATCTGAACCGGTTCGCTGGTCAGGGCGGCGGCCACGGCATCCAGGCAGCGCTGTCGGTCGGCGCGACCCTGCCGCTGATCGTGATCGGGCTGTTGATCCGCAAGCACTTGGTGCGCGGCCTGAGCTTCGGCTTCGTCCGGCGGGTGTAGGATGGCGGCCGATTAGCCGTTTGTCTCGCTAGGTGAGGGCTATAACGCCAACCGATAGCCAATATCGCGATACATAATTATTCATACGCCCTCTTCCTGGCTATAATGGCAGACCGAGAAGTCGGGGGCAGCATGCCGCCACCGGGCGGTTTAAGGAGCAACTAATGAAATTCGGGCTATTTGGCGGCGCCCAGGCGGTGCCGGGTGAAGCGATCACCGAAGCCGCGCTGGGCTATCACGAGTACGGCGAATATATCCAGCTGGCGGAGAAGCTGGGCTACACCAGCGCGTGGCTCGTCGAGCACCATTTCACCGGCTTTTCTCAGTTGTCGGCGACCTTGAACTATCTCTGCTATCTATCTGGTATCACGTCAAAAATTCGCCTCGGCAGCGCTGTCGTCGTGGTCCCCTGGTTCAACCCGATCATGCTCGCCGAGCAGGTCGGCACGCTCGATCAGATTTCCAAGGGGCGCTACGATTTCGGCATCGGCCGCGGCTACCGCGCCAACGAATTCGTCGGCTTCGGCATCGACATGGCCGACGCCGAAGACATTTTCCAGGAATCGATCGCCATCATCAAACGCGCCTTCACCGAGCCCGATCGCTGGTCCTACAAGTCGGACCGCTGGGAGTTCAACCAGATCATCGTCGAGCCGCCGACCGTGCAGCAACCCTATCCGCCGATGTGGGTCGGCGCCGGCAGCGAAGGCTCGATCCGCAAGGCGGCGCAGAATGGCTACAATTTGCTGCTCGACCAGATGACGCCGTTCGAGGGCATCGGCGAGCGCATCAACTACTACCGCGACGAACTCGACAAGCTGGGTAAGGAATTCGATCCCTATTCGATCGCGGTGACGCGCGGCCTGATGGTCGCCAACGACGATAAGGCGCGCCAGGCGGCGCACGTCCTGCGCGGCAAGTTCATCACCGAGGTGCAGGTGCTGGCTACCGATCCGAAATTCCAGGCCAAGTCGTTCAACCCGGTGGCCAACTCGCGCTGGAAGGACCGCGGCGACCCCGACGCCATCTCCGAGGCCGGCGCCATCCTCGGCGGATCCGACGAGATGGGCGAGCGGGTGCAAAAGCTCTACGACCTGGGCGTGCGCAACATCCTGCTGCACGACCTCGCCGGCGTCTCGGAATCGCTGGTGCAATTCGCCGAAGAGGTGATGCCCCACTTCCTCGACAAGGAAGGCCCGGTGGCGCAAGCGGCGGAGTAGGGGCGGGACGTTACCGACCGGCCGGCCTTGCAATTCTGGAATTCCAGACCTCCGCGCTCGGCATAGTCCAGCGCGTCAGGACTGGTACCGGCGCGCCGCGGCGCTATGATAGTTATCGTAATGTTTTCACGGGCGCTCGGGGGCGCCCGTTGCAATCTCCAAGCCAAGGGACCGACGCGTTTATTGTAAAAACGGGCCGGTCTTTAAAAGGGAATAGAGCCGTGGACGCACCCGTATTCGGCACCGGCCCCTACGCCGTCAGCCAACCCGTGCCGCGCACCGAAGATCCGCGCCTGCTGCGCGGCGGCGGTGTATATACCGACGACCGTAATCTGCCCGGCCAGGCCTATGCGGTGTTCGTGCGCTCAGCCGTCGCCCATGGCGAGATCAAAAGTGTTGGGCTCGAGGCGGCCAAGGCGGCGCCCGGCGTGTTGGCGATCTATACCCACGAGGATATCGACGCCGCCGGCTTCGGCACGCTGCCCAACAATCTGCCGCTGAAAAGCCGCGACGGCACGCCGCTGATCAAGCCGCCGCGCCCGGTACTGGCCACGGGGCGGGTGCGCAATGTGGGCCAGCCGGTGGTCGCGGTGATCGCCGAAACCCTGGCGCAGGCGCGCGATGCGGCCGAGCTGGTCGACCTCGACATCGAGCCGCTGCCGGCCAACACCGATCTCGACGCCGCGGTCGCCGACGGTGCGCCGCAAGTGCACGAAGAAGCGCCGGGCAATGTCTGCGTCGACTTCCAGATGGGCGACGCCGCGGCCACCGCGGCGGCGTTCGATGCCGCCGCGCACGTCACCCGCCTGCGCCTGGTCAATAACCAGGTGTTCGTCTCGGCGATGGAGCCGCGCGCAGCAATCGGCGACTACGACAAAGCTGCCGACCGCTACGTCCTCTACACCGGCTGCCAGGGCGTGTTCGGCATGCGCAACATCCTGGCCAACGCCATATTGAAATGCGAGCCCGAGCAGTTGCGGGTGATCGCCGGCGAAGTGGGCGGCTCGTTTGGCATGAAGTCGATGCCCTACCACGAATATCCGGTGGTGCTGCTGGCCGCCAAGCAGCTCGGCCGGCCGGTCAAGTGGACCGCCGACCGCAACGAAAGCTGCGTCTCCGACCATATGGGCCGTGGCAGCGTCTATGACGCCGAGCTGGCGCTCGACGCTGACGGCAAATTCCTAGCGGCACGGGTCAACGGCATCGCCAATATGGGCAGCTACCTGACCGGCACCGGGCCGCACGCCCAGACGGTCAACATCGTCAAGAATTTGCCGTGCATGTACGCCACCCCGGCGATCGACGTGAACATGCGCTGCGCCTTCACCAACACCACCTATGTCGGCGCTTACCGCGGCGCCGGCCGGCCCGAGGGCAACTACATAATGGAGCGGCTGGTCGACACCGCGGCGCGCGAGATGGGCATCGACCGCATCGAGATGCGCCGCAAGAACCTGGTGCCGGCGGATGCCATGCCGTTCACCGTGGCGAGCGGGCAGGTGGTCGACAGCGGCGATTTCGATCCGATGTTCGACAAGGCGCTGGCGGCGGCGGACTGGGACGGGTTCGCCAAGCGCCGCGCGGCCTCGGAAGCGAAAGGCCGCAAGCGCGGCCTCGGCATCTGCGCCTATGTGGAAGTGACGGCGCCGTCCGGCAAGGAAATGGGCGGCCTGCGCTTCGGCGAGGACGGCCGGGTGACCATCGTCAGCGGCACGCTGGATTACGGCCAGGGCCACCGGGCGCCGTTTGCACAAATTCTGTCGGCGCGGCTGGGCATCCCGTTCGACAAGATCGACCTGCTGCAGGGCGACAGCGACGAGCTGATCGTCGGCGGCGGCACCGGCGGCTCGCGCTCGATCATCGCCGAAGCCGGCGCGCTGTACGAAACCGCCGCCGCGGTGATCGAGAAGGGCCGGGCGGTGGCCGGCCATGTGCTGGAGGCGGCGGTCGAGGACGTCGAGTTCGCCGACGGCGCGTTCCGCATCGCCGGCACCGACCGCAGCGTCGGCATCATGGAGCTGGCGGCGCAGACGCGCGAACTCGGCGGCGCCAACGGCCTGCCGGAGAGCCTCGACACCGAGCTGGTGCACGAAACCGCGCCGTCGTCGTTTCCCAACGGCATCCATATCTGCGAGGTCGAAATCGATCCCGAGACCGGCGACACCGAGCTCGTCAACTACGTTGTGGTCGACGATTTCGGCACCATCGTCAATCCTTTGCTCACCGAGGGGCAGGTGCATGGCGGCATCGTCCAGGGCATCGGCCAGGCGCTGCTCGAACAGGTCGTCTACGACGGCGACGGCCAGTTGCTCACCGGCTCCTACATGGATTACGCGATGCCGCGCGCCGACCACGTGCCCGACATCGCGTTCGACGATCATCCGGTGCCGGCGACCACCAACGCAATCGGCGCCAAGGGGGCCGGCGAGGCCGGCTGCAGCGGCGCGCTGGCGGCCATCATGAACGCGGTGGTCGATGCGCTAGCCGACTACGGCGTCACCAATTTCGACATGCCGGCGACCCCGCATCGGGTGTGGCAGGCGATCCACGGCAAAACCGGTTGACCCGTCTCGCGCGAAACGGCTGATGACGCTCGATAGCGTGCGCGCGCGGGCGGCGGCGATCCCGCCACCGCTGGCCGGATTTTTGTTGATCGTTATCGCGGCAGCGCTCTTTGCGGCGATGCACAATACCATCCGCTTCGTAACCGTGGCCGAAGGGATTCACCCGTTCGAGGCGGCGTTCTTTCGCAATTTTTTCGGGCTGATCGTTTTCATCCCGTTTCTCTACCGGCACGGCTGGACGATCTTTCGCACCCAGCGCCTCGGCATGCATCTCGGGCGGGCGGGGATGAATACGCTGTCCATGCTCTCCTGGTTCACCGCGCTGTCGCTGATGCCGGTCGCCGACGCCACCGCGCT
>JBFKGW010000236.1:0-4930 GCA_041633145.1 Alphaproteobacteria bacterium | reverse complement strand
CGCTGCGCCGCGGCACGGCGGCCGGTCCGAAATCGTCCTCGGCGAGCACCAGTACGACCCGGTTCGCCAGCAATTGTTCGGACCCGACGGTCCAGTTCGCTTAACCGGCGCCGAAGCGCGGCTGCTTCAGGTGCTGGCCGCGAATCCGGGAAATCCGATTAGCCGCGAGGCGCTGCAGCAGCAGAGCCAACTCGGCGGCACCGTGCGCGCGGTCGATGTGCAAGTGACCCGGCTGCGCCGTAAAATCGAACCGGATCCGAAAGTGCCGCGCTACCTGCAGACCATTCGCGGACAGGGCTACGTGCTATGGCCCGATTAGACGACGTCTACAAACCGGCGAGGACGGCGCAACTGGCGCTCAAACGGTTTTTGCCGCGCGGTCTGTTGGGCCGCTCGCTGCTGATCATTGTCGTTCCCCTGGTGGTGTTGCAGGTGGTCAGCGGAATCATCTTCTACGATCGTCACTGGGCCAACGTCAGCCGCCACCGGGCCAACGCGCTGTCCGGGGAAGTCGCCATGCTGGTCCAGCTTATGCGCGATGTCGAACCAGGTGCATCGCTGAATTCGGTTCTCGGCATGGCGCACAGCGCCTTGGATCTGATCGTAAAGTTTGAAGAGGGCGCGATATTGCCTAATCAGTCGTTTCAACCGAGGGGAACCTTGGAAAAAACGCTTGGCCGCGCACTCGAGCAAATCGTCCAGCGTCCATTCGTCATCGATTCGACCAGCGAGAAAGATCGCATCCTGATCGCCGTGCAAATTCCTGAAGGTGTGTTGCACGTCTCGGCCAACATCGAACGGCTGATTAGCTCGACCACCAAGATATTTATCCTGTGGATGGTCGGCACGTCGTTGATCTTGTTTGGCGTCGCCACCATTTTCATGCGCAATCAGGTGAGCCCCCTGCGCCGCTTGGCTTCCGCCGCCGAGAACTTCGGCAAAGGCCGCGATACGCCCAACTTCAAGCCGTCCGGCGCCTCCGAGGTGCGCCAGGCGGCGACAGCATTCATGTCGATGCGCGACCGCATCCAACGGCAAATCCAACAGCGCACCGAGATGCTCGCCGGAGTAAGCCACGATTTGCGCACCCCGCTGACGCGCATGAAGCTGCAACTCGCCATGCTGGGCGGCAACGCCGAAATCAAGGAACTGAATTCCGACGTCGCGGCGATGGAAGGCATGATCGAAGGTTATCTGAACTTCGCCCGCGGCGAGGGCAGCGAACCGCCGACGCCAACCGACGCACGACAATTGCTCGACGAAGTGGTGCACGACGCCCGCCGTAACGGCGTCGAGGTCTCCTTCGACATGGCCGAGCCGGTCGAACTGCCGATCGCCCGCAACGCGTTCAAACGCAGCTTGACCAACCTGATCGATAATGCTGCGCGACATGGCGACAAGGTGGCGGTTTCCGGCCGGCGCAACGGCAGTATTCTGGAGTTGACCGTCGACGACGACGGACCGGGTATCGCTGAAGATATGCGCGAGGAGGTGTTCCGGCCGTTTTTCCGGCTCGATCAATCGCGCAACATCGCGACGGGGGGCACTGGATTGGGATTGTCGATCGCCCGCGATATCGTGCGCAGCCACGGCGGCGATATTCTGCTTAGCGAGGGCCCGTTGGGCGGCCTGCGCGCGACAATCCGGGTGCCGATTTAGGCGTCTTAGAGCAGTATCCGACCAGATGGAACCATTCTGGCCGAGCGGATTTGGGTCAAGGCCAAGGGTTTCGGCGAGGCGCATAGCTGACGCTACGCGCGAGCCGAAACCCGCCGGTATTGGCGCAACAGCCGCCCGCCCCTTCGGGTTGGCGATCGGCGGGAGCCCACTTTGTCAGACGGCTTGCCCGATGTCGCCGCATCGCGCGGCGCCGTCTTCCGCGTGGATCGCCGCCCCGCCAATCCGACCCTGGCGCCAACAGAATTGATTCCATCTGGTCGGACACTGCTCTAGAACAACCGCCCGCCGTTGGGCACTTCGTGGTCGACGCCGATGAGGACGACCTCGCCGTCTTGATCGGGGAACCCGAGCACCAGGACTTCCGACATGAATTTGCCCACCTGTTTGGGCGGGAAATTTAGCACCGCGGCGACCTGGCGGCCGATCAACTCGTCCATCGTGTAGTACTTGGTGATCTGCGCCGATGTTTTGCGGGTGCCGAGTTCGGCGCCGAAATCCACCCACAGCTTGTAGGCCGGTTTGCGCGCTTCGGGAAACGCTTGCACGTCGACAATCGTGCCAACGCGAACGTCGACTTTGAGGAAATCGTCGAACGAAATGGGCACTAGGTCTCGTTCGCCTGACTCGACCGGGGAAAGCCAACGAACAGGCCGACGGTTTCTTCCATGCGGCGCAGGTTGCGGTCGAGCACTGCCATGGTGCGTGCCATATCGGGACCTTCGTCGGAAAACCACGTACGTTGCGTCGCTAGCCAAACGGCGGCAATCGCGTGGATGCGGGCGAGCCCACGCAACCCCTTGGTCGACACCCCAGCGGCTTCAAGCATACGGCCGAACGAGTAGTGGGCTTGGGGAAGGGTCGCCGCCAGCGTTACCGGATCGCGCGGCAGATCGCGGCAGAGCACGCCCAACGCTTCCCGATTGGGTCGCAGCACTTCGAAGCGCCGCATCAGCACATCGAACAGGCGGTCGTGCGTGGTGCCTTCCGCCTCTGCTTCTTCAGGTTGGCCTTCGAGCACCGCCAGATCGGTGCGTCTAACGAAAGCGTTGAGCACCGCCGACTTAGTCGGCGTCAGTCGGTAAACTTCGTCGGCATCGAGTTTGGCCGCCGCTGCAATATCGTCAAGTGTGATCGCCGCCCAACCGCGCTCGGCCGCCAATTTTAAGGCGGCGTCGACGATGCGCGCTTGCTTGTCTCTTCGTGGTTTGGTCGCCATGGGATCCTACCGTTTATTTGCCGCCTGATTAACATGGTAATCCGGCAAGTTTATGGCAGGCAACGTTGCGCGATCGGTTGGCTTATCGCGCCAATTCCCGTGAGCGTTCGGTGGCGCGCGCGATTGCCGCGGTCATCAGTTGGGTCAGGCCGTCCGGCCCCATTAAAATATCCAATGCAGCAGCGGTGGTACCGCCCGGACTGGTGACGTTCTCGCGCAGCGTGCTCGCCGGCTCGGGCGACTGGGTCAACAATTCGCCGCTGCCGGCGACAGTCGCCCGGGCCAATTGCGACGCCAGATCTTTCGACAGGCCGGCCGCCTCGCCCGCTGCCGCCATCGCCTCGACCAGGTGGAACACATAGGCCGGACCGCTGCCCGACAGGCCGGTCACCGCGTCCATCAACGACTCGTCGTCGATCCACGCCACCTCGCCGACCGATTCCATCAACCGCGTGCAGAGCGTTTTCTGCGCCGCCGAAACACGGGCGTTGGCGCACAGCACGGTAATGCCGCGGCCCACCGCCGCCGGTGTGTTGGGCATTGCCCGCACGATGGCGCCGTCGGTCAGCATCGCTTCGAAATAGCCGATCGGTTTGCCGGCAGCGATCGACAGAAACACGGTCTCGGGACCGACGTAGGTGGCGTAGGGCGGCAACATGTCGTCCATCGATTGCGGTTTGACGGCAAAAACGACCACCGAAGGCCGATAATCCGACGGCAGCGCAGCCGGCTCGGCATACACTGAGACGCCCTCGGGCAGGTTCGGCTGCACCGGTTCGACGACGCATACATTGCCCGCCGGCGTGCCCTGGTTCAGCCAGCCATTCAGCAACGCGCTGCCCATCTTGCCACAGCCGACGAGCAGAATTCGTTCGTGATCGGTCATTTGTTCCACCCCGATGTCAACGCGGGGTGGACCGTATCAGGCCTCGCCGACCGTTTCAAAGACGACCGCCGCCATCGCATCGACCGGCGACCGGTCGCCCCACACGACATACTGGAAGGCGGGATAAAACCGGTCGACCTCATGTAATGCGATGTCGAGCAGGTCTTCGATTTGCTCGGCCGACAAGGCACAGCCGCGCAGCAGCAGGGCGTGGCGATAGGCCGGCAGACCGTCGCTCGAACCGATGTCGAAATGGCCGACCCCCAAGCGGTCATTGAGCAGCGCCAGCAGTTCGTGCACCGGCGTCCGGCGTTCCTGTGGCGTGCGCATATCGAACGCGCATGTCATTTGCAGCGCGCCCAATTCGTCGGTCCAGTGGAACAGCAAGTGGTAATCGCACCAGCGCCCCGTCACCTCGGCCAGCAATTCATTGCGTGCGGTACGCTCCTGCGCCCAATCGCGCAAGGCGATGGTCTCTTCGACCAGGTCGAGAGGGTGAATTGTTTGGCGGACGTAACCGGTTGTAACGACGCCCATATTTCAGCCTCCAGCGCCCCTTGCATGGATCGACGTGCAATCAGCACGAAAAACTCAAGGTTTCGGCGACCACAAAATATTGTGCAAATAGGGCCGATACCTACTACCCAATGTAAACTGTCACGAAGTCAGGCTGCGCCGCAACCGCTAACCCTGTGGGAAACTTTTGCGCGCGGGAAAAGCGCACGACGACGAACGCCAGCATCTCATTTCGCGTCAAATCGCCATCGTATTTGGCTCGCTAAGCGACTACAGTGCGCGCCATGAAATACCTTGTCGCCGCCGCTTTCCTCCTCGTTCTGCACACCGTTCCTGCCGACGCGCAATCGCGCAAGCAGAATTGGGCCTGGTGCGAAGCGGGCGATCCCGCGCGCGGCATTCAGGCCTGCACCGACCTCATCGAATCGGGCAGAGAGACCATAAAAAATCTGGCGATCGCACACAGCAACCGCGGCATCTCCTACTCCGATCGGGGCGAATTCGACCGGGCGATTGCCGATTACGAGCGGGCCCTCCAGTTGAACCCCGATCTCGCGCCGGCGATGAACAGCCTGGCCTGGGACCTCGCCACCATGCCGTCGGCGAGCCAGCGCGACGGTCCGCGCGCCGTG
>JBFKGW010000235.1:0-4942 GCA_041633145.1 Alphaproteobacteria bacterium | reverse complement strand
GGGTTCTTAGAGGAGGGGGCGAAGATCGAGTTCGCCGAAGACGGTATGGTCGAAGCGATACTGGCGACGCAATCGAACGGTCAGGGCCACGCCACCTCGTTCGCCCAGGTGGTCGCCGACCGCCTCGAGGTGCCATTCGAGAAGGTGCGCATCGTCGAGGGTGACAGCGACACCACGCCCGGCACCGGCTTCGCCTCGGTGGCTTCGCGCTCGGCGGCGCTGGCCAGCGGCGCCATCGCGGTGACTATCGATTCGGTTCTGGAGAAGGGCAGAAAGCTGGCCGGTCATGCTCTCGAAGCGGCGGAAGCAGACATCGAGTATGGCGACGGCACCTTCCGGGTCGCCGGCACCGACCGGGCGATCGATATTTTTGAACTGGCTGTGCAGGCAAAAACCCTCGCCAGCCAGGGCAGCGACCTGCCGGAGAGCCTCGATTCGGAGGAGGATTTCAAATCGCCCGAGCAGACCTATCCCAATGGCTGTCACATCTGCGAGGTCGAGATCGACCCCGAGACCGGCGCCATCGAGGTGGTCGGCTACACCGCGGTCGACGATTGCGGCACTGTGATCAACCCGATGATCGTGCACGGTCAGGTGCATGGCGGCGTCGCCCAGGGCCTCGGCCAGGTGCTCGGCGAGCATCTCATCTACGACAGCGACGGCCAGCTCTTGGCCGGCTCGTTCATGGACTACATGATGCCGCGCGCCGACGACATGCCGGCGATGAAGCTGGGCTACCATTCGGTGCCCTGCACCACCAACCCGATCGGCGCCAAGGGCGCCGGCGAAGCGGGCACCACCGGCGCGCTGCCCGCCGGCATGAACGCGATCTTGGACGCGCTATCGGCGCGCGGCATCACCGAGATGGATATGCCGGCGACCCCGAGCAAAATCTGGGCGGCGCTGAATGGCGGGTAACGCATCGTCCCGAACGGGTGAGTAACAACTACCCCCCATGGGAGAGGGGCTTGAGGCGTTGCCGGTCTTGCCACATGCGCCCGACTAAAAATGCTCTAGTTCGTCGGCGTCAGTTCGCTGTCCCAATTGCGCTTCGGCGTGTCGCCGGCGGCGCGCACATGGTCCATATAGGCGGTGAGAATTTCCTTGCCGGCGTAGCCCTCGGCTTCGCGCGCGTCGGCCCACAACTGACCGAGCGGCGGCAGCGCCACCACCCATTCTTCGCGGCGCGAGCGAAAGAACCGCTGCGCGCGCAGACCGTCTTTTTTCAACTCAGCCAAGGCGCTCGACCCGGCGTCGCAATAGGCTTGCGCTGCTACTGGCACGAACGCGTCGGCAGCGGCCAGCAGCGCGCTGCGCATCGCCGCCGGCATATCGGCAAAGCGCCGTTCGTTGATGGATACCGCATAGGAGGTCAGCGGTCCAAACTCGGTCATGAGATATTGGTTCGGCCGCCATTCCGGGTCCAGTTCGGCGAACTCGGTGAGCGGCAAAATGGCGCCATCGACCCGCTCGTCTTCGAACGCGCCGTCAAGCTGGCCCAGCGGCAAGCGCACCGGATCTGCCGCAACCCCCGACAGCCATGGCTCGATGCGCACGCCGACCGCCAGCGTCAGGCCGCGCAACTCTTCAATCTGTTTGACCGTCGGCGCGGTGAACATGCCGTAGCCATCGGTCGTGATATTGGCGAGATAGATCTGACCGGCCTGCCGCCACGGCCGGTTCATCTCGGCGAGTTGCGTGTGCAGCGCGTGGTAGGCCCCGGCAGCGACCGTGCACCGCGTGGTGGTGAACGGCAGATGATAGCTGATGTTTTGCAGCGGCAACCGGCGGGTCTCGAAATCGACCGCGATGATACCGATATCGCCGACGCCGTCGGCTATGGCTTCGAGCACATCGCCATGTTTGGCGACCGTGCTGTCGTAGGCGGGGCGCAATCTAATCGCCACGCCCTCGCCGGCCTCGGCCATCTGCTGTTCGACCGCGGCACGGAAATGTTCGCGAAAAATGCGCGCTGCCACATGTTCCGCCGGCAGCCCGCTGACCACGGTAAACGAGTTCGGTTGGTCCGCACTCGCCGATCCCGCGGCGATCAGCGCCAACGCGGTTGCGGCAATCGTGCTAGCTATACGGCCTGTCAAGCGATCCATGTTGCGTCCAATGCGGCAAACCCGAGGGACTGGCTATTCGGCCCCCATCTCGGGCACCATACTGGCGCAGAGTGGTTAACGAATTTGATGCAAGGGGGCGCCCGCCGGCCTCGCTAAAGCGGAATGAGTTAAGGTCGGATCGCGATCGCTGAGGCTGGCAGCGGCGGTCGCACCCTCGACGCCCCAACATCAACCGTCATACTCGCGCTGCGAGGCGAGTATCCATTGTTCAATCACGCTGGCTTTGCTGGGGACGAGCACAAAGGCCCGCGCCCGGCGCACGGAAGTCACCGCCCGGCGGCGCACCGATGATCAAAGCAAATATCATCCCGCTCTAGTTGATCGGCAAACGCGCTAGCGGGTCAGAGATATATGGGAACCAGATCGAGCGTCGATTCAGTGCCGATCCGCTCGTAGTTGGTGTCGAGCCAATCTTCGGTGGCGCGGCGGCCGATGTCTTTGAGCGCGGCGAGAAAGTGACTATCCGCATTGAATTTGGACGAGGCGCCGAGCGGGTTGAGCTCGTCTTCGGCCTCGATCATGTGGATGTGCATCAGCTTGTAGTGCTCTTCATCAAGCGCGCCACTGCGGATCAGCCGAGTGACGAAGTTGATCGCCCGCATTTCGTGCATCAGGCTGGAATTGAAGCTGATTTCGTTTACTCGGTTCTGGATATCACGCGCCGTTTTCGGTACTTCATCGCGGCATAACGGGTTGATCTGGACGATTACCACGTCGCGCGACGTAGCTTCGTAGATCAGCGGATAGATCGCCGGATTACCCATATAGCCGCCGTCCCAATAGTGTTCGCCGTCGATCTCAACCGCCTGAAACAGGTGCGGCAGGCACGCCGTGGCCAGCAGGACGTCGGGCGACAGGTCGGCGTTATGGAAAATGTGCGCGCGCCCGGTGCGCACATTGGTCGCCGAAATGAACAATTTGACCCGGCTGGCGTGGCGGACCAAGTCGAAGTCGATCAGTTCGCGTAGAATATCGCGCAGCGGATTGTAGTTGAGCGGATTGGTCTGGTACGGCGAAAACGCCTTGGTCATCGCCTCGAATGCGGCGAAGCCGGGGGAATGATCGAGCGTAAAGCCGCCCGTCAGCCAGTCCCATAGCGTACGCTGCACCGGACTGAACCGGTCGATATGGGAAACCTGTTCCCAGAAATCATCGAGCGCCGCGCGGGCGCCGGCGCGGCCATCGGCCGAGTAGCCGGAGGCGAAAATCGCCGCGTTCATCGCGCCGGCGCTGGTCCCGCTGATCGACTCGATCTCGATGCGCTCGTCCTCGAGCAGGCGCTCGAGCACGCCCCAGGTAAACGCGCCGTGGGCGCCGCCGCCCTGCAGCGCCAGGTTGATCCACTTGGTCATCGCGCGGTCCAGCCGCCGTCGATCGATAACGCAGCGCCGGTGATCGAGCCGCCCGCCGGGCCGGCGAGGAACAGCGCCAGGGCGCTGACGTGATCGGTCTCGACGAAGCGCTTGCTCGGCTGCGACTGCAGGATCACGTCGCGGATCACTTGTTCCTCGGACAGTCCATGGGCCCGGGCCTGATCAGCGATCTGCCCGTCCACCAGCGGGGTGCGCACGAAGCCAGGGCAGATCGCATTGCAGGTGATGCTGGTCTCAGCTGTTTCCAGCGCCACCGTCTTGGTCAAACCGACGACGCCGTGCTTGGCCGCCACGTAAGCCGCCTTGAACGGCGAGGCGACCAAGCCGTGCGCCGAAGCGATGTTGATGATGCGGCCGAACTGGCGCGCCTTCATGCCCGGCAAGGCGGCGTTGATGGTGTAGAAATTGGACGACAGGTTGATCGCCAGAATGGCCTCCCACTTATCAGGGGGAAACGCATCGACCGCTTCGACGTGCTGGATGCCGGCATTGTTGACCAGGATATCGACCGCGCCGAACGCCGTCTCGGTGTCGCGGATCAATGCGCCGACCTCGTCGGGCTTCGACATATCGCTGCCGCAATAGGCGACCTTAGCGGTACTGTTCTCCTCGAGTCCGGCGCGGATCGCCTCGATTTCGTCAGGGTCGCCGAAGCCGTTTAGCATCACGTTGGCGCCGGCGCCGGCGAGCGCCCGCGCGATGTCGAGACCAATACCGCTGGTGGAGCCGGTTACAACCGCGCTGCGGCCGTTAAGATCGGGGTGGGTAGTAGGCGATGACATAACTCTCCGTCCTTTCGCAATTGTGCCTCCCCTTCTATTCCGCCGCTTTGCGCTGCGTCATGCCGAACGCCTCGGCGATGAGTTCATACGAGCGCTGCCGGGCGGCGAAGTCGTAGGTGATGGTCAGGATCACCAGCTCGTCGGCGCCGTGGCGCGCCGCCAAATCCTCGAGCTGCGCCTTGATGAACGGCGGATCGCCGACGAACCGATTGGCCTTGTTGTGCTCGATGACCGCGCGTTCCTGCTCGCTATAGGGATAGTTCAACGCCTCGTCCGGCGGCGGATAGGGCAGATGTTGGCCCTGGCCCAGCTTGAGCCGCCAATAGTCGCGGCTGGCGGCGAGATATTCGGCCTCCTCGGCAGTTTCGGCGCAGATCACGAAGACGCCGAGGCTGATCCGCGGTTCGGCGAGCACCGGCGAGGGCCGGAAGTTCTGCCGGTAATGGTCGACGATGGCGTCGCTGGCGTACGGCGTGATGAAATGGGCGAACGAATAGGCCAGTCCGAAATGGGCGGCGTAAGCGGCGCTCTGCTCGCTTGAGCCGAGCAGCCAGACCTCCGGCAAGGACGGTGCGACCGGCGTCGCCCGCACGGTCTTGAAGGGTTCCGACACCGGCGGCTTGCCGGCGAGAAACGCCGTCATATCGGCGATCTTGGT
>JBFKGW010000234.1:0-4950 GCA_041633145.1 Alphaproteobacteria bacterium | reverse complement strand
GTGTCGCCGGACAGCAATTTTACTTCGATGCCCTCTTTGTCAAAATATCCGAGCAGCCGCGCGGCGTGCAAACCATAGAAACCCATGGTGGCATTGTTCGGCTGAATGATCGTTACCGTCTTTTTGTCTTGCGCCTCAGCCAGTCCTGGAATGGCTAATAAAGCCACCAGCGACGTGGTTAATAGTGCTTTACGTAGCATGTTTACTTCTCCCTTGGTTTATGAGCGTTTAGCCGCCCAGCTATGCGGTATACCCTTTATTCAACCGCCAATAAAAACCCTGTCGGCTATATATTAGCCTAACTCAATGCTGCTATGCTTCCTCTTCCAGCGCGCCGCCCGCTTCCTGGAAACAGCAAGCATTCTGGCATCGCGTTTCCAAAACACGATCCGATAATCCATAATTTCCATCAGCGTGAAGAGCATCAGGCCCATCAGCGACATGGTCAACAGCGCCGCAAACGACCCGTCAATCTGCAGCGAAAACGCGAAACGCTGCATGAGGATTCCAACCCCCGCACTAGCTGAGAAAAACTCAGCGACGATCGTACCAAGAAGAGCACCTGTTAGTGCTAGCTTCAAACCTGCAACTATGAGAGGGATCGCATTGGGTAATTGCAGCTTCCAAAAATACTCGCGCTTCGAAGCCCCTAACGAACGGAACAAATCAGTCGCGTCCTCGTCAGTCCGCAGCAGCGCCGTCAGCGTATTGACGAACGGTGGGAAGAAGCAAACCAGCGCCGCCAGCGCGATCTTGGAGCTCCAGCCGAAGCCGAACCAGGCGATGATCATCGGCGCCACGGCGATACCCGGTGTCACGTTGAACACCACCGCGTAAGGCGCGATATAACGCCGAAAAGTCGGGCTGAACGCAGCCGATACAGCTAGGCTAATACCGATGGTGACACCGATGAAGAAACCTATTACGGCTTCGCCTAAAGTCGTGAAGAAATGAAAGTAGATACTGCCGCTGATAAAGAACAAATCGAGCAACTGGGCGCCAATCAGCGATGGCCAGGGCAGAATTAATTTATTGAGGTTTCCGGTCTGCCCCAGTGCTTCCCAGACCCCAATAATGAGGCCGAACGTGATGATGTGTTTGAGCGACGCTCTCAGCGCCGACGCAGCCTGTGAACGCGCGATGGGTTCAGAACCGACTGCGTTGCTCATGCCACACCTCGCGCCGCGATGGGCTGACCGCCTGCTACCGCGTTTATCGTCGTTTCCCAATTACGGGCAAGACGCCGGCTACGTTTTTGCATCAACGGTTCGGCATGCCAGTAAATCGCGTGATAATTGATCGTTTCCATCGTACGGAACAGAATAAACGCGAAAAATGTAATCGATAAAAGCGTCGCAAACGAAAATTCCATATTCAGTGTCTGCACGTATTGGCGCATCAACACACCAAGACCGTTGTTTGCGGATATAAACTCGGCGACCAACGCACCGGCGAAGGCGCCCGCGACCGCCAGCTTTATCCCCGCCGCAATCAGCGGCATGGCGTTGGGAACTCGAAGTTTAAAGAATATCTGCCGCTTGGACGCGCCCATCGAGCGGAATAATTCTTCGGTCTCTTCATCGACCTGCATAAGACCGGTCATGGTGTTGACAAAGGGGGCGAAGAAACACACCAACGCGCCCAATGCGACCGCCGAAGAATAGCCAAACCCGAGCGCCGCGATAAATATCGGTCCAACAGCAATACGCGGCATCGCCTCGATAATGATGATGTAGGGCTTGAGGTAGTCGCGAAAACCGGCGCTTAACGCTGCGCTGGTTGCCAGCGCCATACCGATCAGCGTACCGATGGCGAACCCGCCCATCGCCTTACCGAAGGTATTACCCAAATGCGGCCAGATGCCCGCTTTGGCGATAAAAATAGAATACATCGCTTCGACAATTTCGGTCGGCCTGGGTCCCAACAGAGGATCGATGAGGCCCAACCGGTTTGCCATTTCCCAAACGAATATCAACACCGCGAAAATGGCCAAATGCTTCGGAATATAGCGAAGCGTATTGGCTTTCTCCGGTACGAATTCGACTTCTGCGGCTTCGGATTCAATACTCATACGTAACTTCCGAGGATGTCGCGTACTTCAGATTCAATCGCGTTGAATTCCGGTGTCAGTTGCAGTTCGAGCGCCCGCGGCCGCTCGAACGGCACTTCGACAATTCGCGCCAGCCGTCCCGGCCGGGGGGTCATCACCATGACTTCGTCGGCGAGAAAGATCGCCTCGGAAATATTGTGGGTGACGAACAGCGTCGTTGCATTTTGGCTGGCTACGATGCGCATCAGCTCGATGTTCAACCGTTCGCGTGTAAATTCGTCGAGCGCACCAAAAGGTTCGTCGAGTAACAGAACATCGGTGCCAGTCTGCAACAACCGGGCCAGCGCCACGCGCTGCTGCATGCCGCCCGAAAGCTGACGCGGAAAATGAAACTCGAAATCCTTCAAGCCAACGAGATGGAGCGCTTCAATGGCACGCCGGCGGTCGTCTTCAGAAATCGTACCTTTTATTTCAGAGGGTAGCAGCACGTTTTCAACGGCAGTTCGCCATTCCAATAGGGTCGGCTTTTGAAACATCATTCCGACGTCGGTGCGCGGTTCAACGACTTCCTCGCCGTGCACCTTGATGCTACCCGATGTCCGGTCGATCAAGCCCGCTGCCAATCGCAATAGTGTCGACTTACCGCAGCCGCTGGGACCAACCAAGGAGATGAAGCTGCCCTTCTTGATCTGGAAAGAGGCGCCCTGAAGCGCGATGACTTCCTCGCTGAACGCCTTGGTTAAGGCGTTCGCTTCGATAACAACGTCGCCACCAAAACTAGTTTGGGGGACCGCTGACACGGACTCCAGTGCGCTATCGGACATTTCTATTTAGACCTTGTCGCATCTGCCGACAGAACGCGCGCGGGCTTTCCACGCACGCACTGAACACGATAAGCATGGATGCAAGTCTCCTCCCTAGTTGCCGGTACGCTAACACTCCTGTGCCCGCACCATCAATTAAAATATCGATATTTTTCCCCGTCCCTTTGATGCAGCTAATTCCAGTGGAAATCGAGGCGATTTCGCTTCTATAAATGCCACAATAACTGGCGACCTACCAACACCCAAGTAGCCGCGCAACCAACCCGCGGTTCGGCAACGGCAACCGTCGTTCTGTTGGTGATTGTAAGGCTTGGAGGGGGTGCTAGGCTACGCGCAAATAATGGATCGAGAACAAATCGTCGGCATCGGTCCAGTGGCGGTACGCGCGCCATCCGGCCTCGGCGGCCAGGGCATGGAACTCATCGATTGTGTACTTATGAGAATCCTCGGTGTGGATCGATTCGCCTTCGACGAATTCAAACACCTGGCCATCGACGCGCGCTGTCTGGTCACGCACACTCACCAGATGCATTTCGATGCGGCCTACTTCCGGCCGCCACCGCGCTTCGTGGACAAATCCGCCGAGGTCGAAGTCGGCACCGAGCTCGCGGTTAAGATGACGCAATATGTTCAAGTTGAATTGCGCCGTGATGCCAGCCGAATCGTTATAGGCGGCGTGCAAAATCGCGGCGTCCTTCCTCAGATCGACGCCAATGAGCAGGCCGTTATCGGTCCCCAGTTCGGTCGCCGCGGTGTGCAAAAAATTGACCGCTTCGGCATGGGAAAAATTGCCGATCGTCGAGCCGGGGAAGAACCCGATCCGCACCACTTCGTCGGGAATTTCCGGCAGCTCGAGCGGCTGGGTGTAATCGGCGGCGACCGGCACCACCATCAGGTCGGAATAGGCGTCCGCCAGCCCCTTCGCCGATTCGATCAAGTGGTCGCGCGAGATATCGATCGGCACGTAAGCCGCCGGCGCCTCCAGCGCGTCGAGCAGAATACGCACCTTAATGCTCGAGCCGCTGCCGAACTCGACCAAACTGGCGTGCGGACCGATCAGCTCGGCAAACTCGGCCGCATGGGTTTGCAATAATTTTATCTCGGTGCGCGTCGGATAGTATTCCGGCAGCTCGGTAATCTGCTCGAACAGCTTGGAACCGCGCTCGTCATAAAAGTATTTACTCGAGATCCGCTTTTGCGGCCGCGACAGGCCGGCGACGACAGCCGCTCGAAAGTCGTCGTCGGCATGCTCGATTTCATAATAATCGTGCAGCGGGCCGAGTTCTAATTCTGCAGTATCACTCATCCGTCATCGGCCAAGCGTACGCCGGCGAACTGCCAGCGCATGTGCGGATAGAAAAAATTGCGGTAGGTCGCCCGGGTATGTCCCTGGGGCGTAATACAAGCGCCGCCGCGCAACACCATTTGGCTCGACATGAACTTTCCGTTGTATTCGCCGACCGCACCGGCGACCGGCGTGAACCCCGGATATGGGCCATATGCGCTCTGCGTCCACTCCCAAACGTCGCCAAACATTTGTTCCGGTGCCGCATCGTCCGTCCCCGGCGCCGGCGCGGGCCGGAGTAAGCCATAACCGAGGAAGTTACCCTCGATCGGCAATGCCTGCGCGACCACCTCCCACTCGGCTTCGGTCGGCAGGCGCTTGCCCGCCCAGCGCGCGTAGGCGTCGGCCTCGTAGAGGCTGACATGGCAGACCGGCGCTTGATCGTTGAGCTGCTGCAGGCCCGACAGCGACATCGCCATCCACGTGTCGTCGACCTCCTGCCAATACAGCGGCGCGCGCCAGCCTTCCAGCTGCACCGTCGCCCAGCCGTCCGACAACCACAGTTCGGGCCGCGTATAGCCGTCGTCGGCCATAAAGGCTTTCCATTCGGCGTTGGTGACCAACCGCGAGGCGAGTCGAAACGGCGCGTTGTAGACCTTGTGCCGGGGCCCTTCGTTGTCAAAGGCAAAGTTAGGCCCGGCGTGGCCGATTTCGCCAACACCGCCGTCGTAGTCGTACCACGACAACGCGGGCGCTTTGCGTGCCGGCGACGCGCGGTAGGTCTGGTAGGC
>JBFKGW010000233.1:0-4969 GCA_041633145.1 Alphaproteobacteria bacterium | reverse complement strand
TTCGCCGACCCCCTCGACTCCAGCGACCGCGCTGGCGACCCACACCGGCAATTCGCCTGCCACCGGGCAGGCCGGCGTGGTCAACGTCATCTCGATCCGCGCCGACCCGTCGGAAAATACCTCGAGATCGTAAATAAGTCCCAAATCGTAAATATTCACCGGGATTTCCGGGTCGAAGACCGTGCGCAAGGCGGCAATCGCGGCCTCTTTGTCGGCCACCGCGGCGCCCTCGGGCAGCGGTGATCCGGCGCGCGCCACCACTGGCTCGCCGGGCGTCACCGCGAACGGCATGAAATCAGCGAGGCCGGGACCGTCGTCGCCCATCGTCCGTCTCTACTCCGTCGTCACTTCGTCGTCGCCAGCCAGCGCGGCGACCATGGTGTGCCAGGGCAAGGTGGCGCATTTGACCCGGGTCGGATAATCGCGCACGCCCGACAGCACCTTCAACTTATCGAGCTCGTCGTCCGCCGTACTGCCGTTACCTTCGCCGGTACACATCTGGTGAAAAGCGTCGAACAGAGCCCGTGCCTCGGCCTCCGTTTTGCCTTTGACCAGCTCGGTCATCATCGACGCCGAGGCGACCGAGATCGCACACCCGCGGCCGATAAAGGCGGCATCCTCGACCAACCCGTCGGCGTCGAGTTTGAGATAGACCGTCAGCTGATCGCCGCACAGCGGGTTATTGCCGTGCGCCTCTGCGGTCGCGTCATCGGGCGTGCGGAAATTACGCGGATGCTTGCCGTGGTCGAGAATGACTTCTTGATAAAGGTCGCGCAGATCGTTCATCAGCCAAAAATCTCCGCCACTTCGCCGAGCGCGCCGACCAAAACATCGATATCGGCGCGGGTGTTGTACATGCCGATCGAGGCGCGCACCGTCGCCGGAACATCGAGCCGCGCCATCAGTGGCTGCGCGCAGTGATGGCCGGCCCGCACGGCGACACCGGCCTGGTCGATCACCGTGGCGATATCGTGGGGATGGGCGATGTCGAGGGTGAACGACAGGACGCTAGCTTTTGACGGCGCCGTGCCGATCAAGCGCAAACCGTCGATGCTGGACAGTTGCTGGGTGGCATAATTTAAAACGTCGTGCTCGTGGGCGCCGATCCGTTCCAGGCCGAGCCCGCTGACATAATCGATCGCCGCGCCGAGGCCGATCGCCTGGGCGATCGCCGGCGTGCCGGCCTCGAACTTGTGGGGCAGCTTGGCCCAAGTGGTCTTTTCGAAGGTCACCGAGGCGATCATGTCGCCGCCGCCTAAGAATGGCGGCATGGCGTCGAGCAGCTCTTCGCGTGCGTACAGCACGCCGATGCCGGACGGCCCGTACAGCTTATGGCCCGAGAAGACGTAGAAGTCGCAACCCAGCGCCTGCACGTCGACCGGCAAATGGGTGACCGACTGGCAGCCGTCGAGCAACACCTTGGCGCCGGCGGCATGAGCTAGGCGGGTGATCTCGGCCGCCGGCAACACCGTACCCAACACGTTCGACATGTGGGCCAGTGCCACCAGTTTGGTGCGCGGTCCCAACAGCTTCTCGAACTCGGGCATCAACAGCTCACCATCGTCGCAGATCGGCGCGATCCGCAATACGACGCCCTTCTCATCGCGCAGCATCTGCCACGGCACGATGTTGGAATGGTGCTCGAGTTCGCTGAGGATGATCTCGTCGCCTTCCTCTAAGAACGTGCGGCCGTAGCTGGCGGCGACCAGGTTGATCGATTCCGTCGCGTTGCGGGTAAATATGATCTCGTGAGTATGGCCGGCGTTGATGAAGCGGCGGATGGTCTCGCGCACGCCCTCGTAGCGCGCCGTCACCGCCTCGCTGATCTCATAGAGGCCGCGGTGAACATTGGCGTATTCACGCTCGTAGACATCGCGTACCGTATCTATGACCTGACGGGGCTTCTGCGCCGAGGCGGCGCTGTCCAAAAACACCAGCGGCTTGCCGCGCATGGTGCGCGAGAGAATGGGAAAATCGGCGCGCACCTTGTTGACGTCGAAGAGCGCGACGTTGGGCGCTATATCGGTGGCTGACGTCATATCCAAAAAACCTCTATGCCGCCGCTGCGCGGTCGATATTCGCGTTCAACCAGTTGCGGACGTGGGCGGAAAAATCTTCGGCCACCTGGCTGAGGCGGATCTCGGATAGCGCTTCGCCGAGGAAGGCCTCGATCAACATGCGCCGCGCAGCCTCGGGCGAAATGCCGCGGCTCATCAGATAGAACAGCGCGTCGGCGTCGAGCTCGCCAGCGGTGGCGCCATGGCTGCACTTGACGTCATCGGCGTAGATTTCCAACTCCGGCCGGGTATCGATCTCGGCCCTCGGCGACAGCAACAACGCCCGGCTCAGCTGGTGACCGTCGGTCTGTTGCGCGCCGGGCCGCACATGGATCTTGCCTTGAAAAACGCCGCGCGCGCGGCCATCGAGCACACCCTTATAGACCTGGCGCGAGCGGCAGCCGGCGGCGACGTGCTCGACATAGGTCGTATTGTCGAGAACTTGGCTGCCGGAACCCAGGTAAATGCCATCGAGCCGGCAATCGGCGCCGGGGCCATTGAGGGTGGCGCGGGTTTCGCTACGGCCGACCGCGCTGCCGCTCTGCAGCACGAAGCCGGCATAGCTCGCCCAGGCCGCCAAATCCAGCGCTGTCGCCGCGATATGGACCGCCGCCGGACCTTCCTCCTGGAAAATGTAGTGATTGAGTTCGGCCCGCTCGCCAAGGGAAAATTCGCTGACCAGGTTGTTGAAGTAGGGACTCTCGGTCGCGCCGATATGGCTTTCGATCAACGTCGCTTTGGCGCCGTCGCCGAGCACGACCAGATGGCGCGGCTGCAGCATCATCGCGGTATCGCTCGGTGCGGCGATCGAAACCAGGTGCACCGGTTTGTCGACGCTGACCCCGGCATCGACGAATAGCGCCATGCCGTCATGCATGAACGCGGTATTGAGAGCGGCCAGCGGCATATCGCTGAGGTCCAGATTCTGCCCCAAAACCGGCTGCAAACGCTCGGGCGCCGCGGCGATCATGTCGCCGAGGCCGGCGATCAAGACGCCATCGGGCATGTCGTCGAGCACGCACAGGTCGGGCCGCAGGCGGCCATTGACAAAGACGATGCGATAGCTCGCCAACTCGGCCACCGCGCGGTGCGGCAACGGCGGCACATCGACCGCCGGCGCACCATCGGCGAGTTCGAAGTCGTTCTTGCTCAGCTCGTTGAGGCTGGTGTAACGCCAGTACTCATCGCGGCGACCGGGCAATCCCCGCTCGCCATATACCGCCGCACCGCGGCCGCGCAAATCGGCCAGCCAGTCGACCTTCGCGCCGACAGCGTCGCTGGCGCCGGCCAACGCCTGATCAAGAAAAGGCTGCATATGACCACTACCGTCGGGCAACGTCTCTACTCCGCTCACTCGGCCGCTGCGAGAAATTCGCCATAGCCCCTGGCTTCCAATTCAAGCGCGAGGCCCTTATCGCCGCTTTTGACGATGCGGCCATTGGCCAGCACATGCACCCGGTCGGGCACGATGTAGTCGAGCAGACGCTGATAATGGGTGATCAGCAGCATGCCGCGATCGGGTCCGCGCAGCGCGTTGACGCCATCGGCGACCACCTTCAAGGCATCGATATCGAGTCCGGAATCGGTCTCATCCAGGATGGCGAAGCGCGGTTCCAGAACCGCCATCTGGAGGATTTCCATGCGCTTCTTCTCGCCGCCGGAAAAACCCTCGTTGATGGCGCGCTTCAGCATTTCATCGCTGATGTCGAGCGCTTCGGCCTTGCTGCGCACGAATTTGAGGAAATCCAAGGCGTCGAGCTCGCCTTCGCCACGATGGCTGCGCAGTGCGTTGACCGCGGTCTTGAGGAAGGTCAGGCCGGCCACGCCGGGAATCTCGACCGGATACTGGAAAGCCAAAAAGACCCCTTCGCGCGCCCGCTCGTCGGCTTCCATCGCCAACAAATCGCGCCCGTCGTAGAGCACTTCGCCCTCGGTCACGTTGTAGCCGTCACGGCCCGACAGGACGTAGGACAAGGTGCTTTTGCCCGAGCCATTGGGCCCCATGATCGCGTGCACTTCGCCGGCCTCGATCGTCAAATCAACGCCGTTGAGGATCGGCTTATTGTCGACCGTCGCGTGCAAGTTGCGGATTTCCACTAACGCCATTCTATTTCGTCCTAATTCTCTCGATTTATTAGCCGACACTGCCTTCGAGGCTGATGCCGACCAGTTTCTGCGCTTCGACCGCGAACTCCATCGGCAGGGTCTGCAAGACTTCGCGGCAGAAGCCGTTGACGATGAGCGACACCGCCTCTTCGTCGGTCAAGCCGCGCTGGCGGCAATAGAACAACTGATCATCGCTGATCCGGCTGGTGGTCGCTTCGTGCTCGACCTGGGCCGTCGGGTTCTGGCTCTCGATATAGGGCACGGTATGAGCGCCGCACTGGTCGCCGATCAGCAGACTGTCGCACTGGGTATAGTTGCGCGCACCCTTGGCGCCACGTTGCATGCGCACCAGGCCGCGGTAGGTCTGGTCGGCGCGGCCGGCGGAAATGCCCTTGGAGATGATGGTGCTGCGGGTATTGCGGCCGAGGTGAATCATCTTGGTCCCGGTATCCGCCTGCTGCAGGTTGTTGGTCAGCGCGACGGAGTAGAACTCGCCGACGCTGTTGTCGCCGCGCAGGATAACGCTGGGATATTTCCAGGTGATCGCGGAGCCGGTCTCCACCTGCGTCCAGCTGATCGTGGAGCGCTTGCCTTCGCACAGGCCGCGCTTGGTGACGAAGTTGTAGATGCCGCCCTTACCGTCCTTGTCGCCGGGGTACCAGTTCTGGACGGTGCTGTACTTGATCTCGGCGTCCTCGTGGGCGATTAGCTCGACGACGGCGGCGTGCAGCTGGTTCTCGTCGCGCTGCGGGGCGGTGCAGCCTTCGAGGTAGGATACGTAGGCGCCCTTGTCCGCAATGAGCAAG
>JBFKGW010000232.1:0-4975 GCA_041633145.1 Alphaproteobacteria bacterium | reverse complement strand
TGGTCGCTCAATTGAAAGCCGACGGCGCCATCGTCAGCAAGGAAGGCTTCGGCAATCCTGACGCCGATTTGATGATGATCGTGCGCGACCTCGAGCAGGCAGGGGTCAAGTCGGTCGCCATTACCGACGAGTTCGCCGGCGGTGACGGCGGCTCCCAATCCCTCGCCGACACCACGCCCGAGGCGGATGCGATCATATCGGTGGGCAACGCCAACGAACGGCTCGAACTGCCTGCCATGGCGACCACCATCGGTCCGCTGCCCGACGTTACCCGGCTCGCCGGCGGCTATCCCCACAGCCTGCGCGATGACGGCAGCATGGAGGTCGAACTACAGGCGATCATCGGTGCGACCAACCAGCTCGGCTTCGGGCGTCTCAGTTGTCGCGAGGTGTGACGGTGCCGGCAACTATTCGGGCGATACATTATTTGAATCAGTTCTTCGGCGGCTTGGGCGGGGAGGAGCAAGCCGATGTCACGCCGCAATGGCTCGACGGGCCGAAGGGGCCGGGGCAACTGATCCAGAGTCTCGAACCGTCGATCGAAATCGTTGGCACCATCGTCGCCGGCGACAACTATATGGCTGAACATTTGGATGCCGCCGTCGCTGAAATCATCGGTCTACTCGAAGCGCGTGCCTCAGGCGTCGAACCCGACCTTCTGCTGTCAGGGCCCGCCTTCAACGCCGGCCGCTACGGCATGGCCTGCGGTGCGGTCTGTCAGGCGGTGCAGGAACGGTTCGGTATTCCCGCCGTCAGCGCCATGTTTGCGGAAAACCCCGCCGTCGAGATCTACCGCCGGCGGGTGAACATCGTCGAAACTGGTTCCGATGTCATGGCCATGCGCGAGGCGGCCGCCGGCATGGTTCGGGTCGGCGCTAAACTGGTTGCCGGCGAGGCGATCATACCCGACGAGGACGGCACCATTCCGCACGGCCTGCGCCAGAATTATTTCGCCGACGCCACCGGCGCGGAGCGTGCCGTCGACATGCTGCTGCGTAAACTTAGCGGTGAGTCGCCCGAAACCGAGTACCCCATGCCGGTGTTCAGCCGGGTGCCCCCGGCGCCGCCGGTCAAGGACATGGCGACGGCGACCGTGGCGCTGGTCACCTCCGGCGGCATCGTACCGCAGGGCAATCCCGACCGCATCGAATCGGCCAACGCCAGCAAATTCGGCGCCTATTCGCTGCAAGGCCTGGACCGGCTGAGCGCGGAAAGTCACCAATCGGTGCATGGCGGCTACGACCGCACCTTCGCCAACCAAGACCCCAACCGAGTGCTGCCGCTCGATGTGGTGCGCGAACTCGAGCGCGAAGGGCGTATCGGGCGATTGCACGACACTTATTACGCCACCGTCGGCAATGCGACCTCGGTCGCGCGCGCCGAAGAGTATGGCCGCGAGATCGCTGCCGAGCTGGTCAATGTCGGCGTTCAGGCGGTGATCCTGACCTCGACATGAGGCACTTGCACGCGTTGCGGGGCAACGATCGTCAAGGAGCTGGAACGGGCGGGCATCCCCACCGCGCATGTCTGCTCGATCGTGCCGATCTCGCAGACCGTCGGCGCCAACCGCATCGTGCCCAGCGTCGCCATTCCCCATCCGCTTGGCGATCCCGAAAAATCGCCGGAGGAAGAGAAGGCGATACGGCGGCGATTGGTTGAGCAGGCGCTGGCCGCATTGGAGACCGAAATCTCCGGCCAGCGTGTCTTCGAATAATCGCGGGCGGCGATCCCGTGGGCCGACGGACATGCTAGGTTCAGCCGCTAAATAAGTTGGAGTTGTCGGATGGTTCAGCACACAGGCGGGTGTCACTGCGGTCGGGTGCGGTTTCGGATATCGGCGCCGGCCGACGTGAGCGTGCTCGATTGCAATTGCTCGATATGCAAGATGCTCGGCTACCTTCATCTGATCGTGCCGAGATCGCAGTTCGAGCTCGAGCAGGGCGAAGACGATCTCACCACCTACACCTTCAACACCGGCGTCGCGCAGCACTACTTCTGCTCGGTCTGCGGGATAAAGTCGTTCTACGTGCCGCGCTCCCATCCCGAGGACATCAGCGTCAACCTGCGGTGTCTCGACGAGGGCACGATCAAGGAGTTGACGGTCGAGCTCTTCGATGACGCCAAGCGGGAGGCAGAAGCCGCGAAAGCGGGGTGAGCCCACCCGGCATTACAGCTGGGCATTTCAGCCGAGTCGGCGATAGAAGCGAACGATCGCTTCCTCCGCGACCAGCATCACGACGATCACGACGATGAACGTCGGTACGCCGTGCCACAGCCCACTGAAGACAACGGTGTCGGCGAAGGCAAATTCGACCGCGGCGAGGATGGCGAACTTGGAGACGACCAGAACCAGCCAGGCGGTGACATAGTGCATGGTCTTCGCCATTGCGCCTGGACGTGCTTTGAAGAAGCGGGCGAGACGATGCTCAAGCGCCAGCGTGAGCTTGAGCAGTACCTGCAATAGTATTGCGGCGAGCAGAGAGTACGAGAAAGATTGGATGAAGACCTTGTCCCAGAACTCGGCGAAGAGGTTCAGGACTGTCAGATCGATCAGGATTGCCGTGAAGTAGCGGAGAAAGAGCTGCTGGCGGGTGGGTGGGGCCTCCGCGGTGGCAACGCCTGGCACTGTGTCGGTCATCGTTCGCCGTTCTTTTCGTCAGAGGCGCCGCAAGCCAACAGGTTCGCCCATCATTACGGTGATTCCTGGCTCAATCCGCCAGCCCGATAAAATCACGCCGGCCCGAGCCTCTCAAATCATTTTTTGCAGGGTCGGCCAAATTAAGGCAGTGCGCTGCGCCACCGTCGCATTGCAACGCGCGGTGGTACATCCCATATCTCTAATATGAATACCAATCACGTAGTCATCCATGATGAGGATGGCCGCGAAATCGAATGTGTCGAGGGTAGATATTGGCACGCCCTCGCCGACGGCCGCATTCAGTGTGACCTGTGTCCCCGCTTATGCAAGCTAAACGACGGTCAGCGTGGACTGTGTTTTGTGCGCGCGCGCGACGGCGACCGCCTGGTGCTAACCACCTACGGCCGCTCGAGCGGCTACTGCGTCGACCCGATCGAAAAGAAACCGCTGAACCATTTTCTGCCGGGCACGCCGGTCTTGTCGTTTGGTACGGCGGGCTGCAACCTGACCTGCAAGTTCTGCCAGAACTGGGACATCAGCAAGTCGCGCGAATTCGACACGCTGGCCGATGCCGCGTCGCCGGAGGCGATTGCGCAAGCCGCCGAAAGGCTGGGCTGCCGCAGCGTTGCCTTCACCTACAACGACCCGGTGATTTTCCTCGAATACGCCGTCGATACCGCCCAAGCGTGCCACGCGCGCGATATCCGCACAGTCGCGGTGACGGCGGGTTATATCTGCGCCGAGCCGCGGGCCGAATTCTTCCGCCATGTCGATGCGGCAAACGTCGATCTCAAGGCGTTTACCGACGATTTCTACCGCAAGATCTGCGGCGGCCAGCTGGCGCCGGTGCTGGAGACGCTGGAATATTTGAAAAACGAAACCGAGGTCTGGTTCGAACTGACCACGCTCTTGATTCCCGGCGAGAACGATTCAGACGCCGAGCTTGATCGGATGACCCGGTGGGTGGTCGACACGCTCGGGCCCGATGTGCCGATGCATTTCACCGCTTTCCATCCCGAGTGGAAGATGCGCGATAAGCCGTCCACCCCACCGGCCACCGTCGCGCGGGCGCGCGACATCGCGCGCAAAAATGGCGTCCGTTACGCCTATGTCGGCAATGTGCACGACCGTGATAACAGCAATACCTACTGCCATGCCTGCGGTGAGGTTCTGATCGGCCGCGATTGGTACACCCTTTCGGATTGGAACCTGACCGACGATGGGCACTGTACGTCGTGCGGCGCGCAATGTGCCGGCGTGTTCGACGGACCGCCCGGCGACTGGGGCGCCCGGCAACTGCCGGTGCGGCTGGCCGACGCTGTCGCCTAAGCGGTGGCGCTGTGTCTTTAAAATCGGCTCGGAATCGCTGCAACCGCCGGTCCAAATCCACCTTTATTATCGCTGGTAGGTTCCGATCAGCTCGGCCTGTTGCAGAACGTGCCCTTGCATGGCGGCCTCGAGCTTCGCTTTGCTTGGCTCTTCAAGATCGGCGAGCACGGTGTCGAGGGCGTAAAGCTTGAAAAAATAGCGATGGCGTCCGACCGGCGGACAGGGGCCACCATAGCCGGTCCGCTTCCAGTCGTTGCGCCCCTCCCTTGTTTCGGCAGGAAGATTTTGCGAACCGGCCTCGGGTAGTTCGGTAACCTCAGGGGACAGGTCGTACAGCACCCAGTGGACCCAGGTTACTTTGGGCGCGGCGGGATCGGGGGCGTCGGGATCATCGACAATCAGCGCGAGGCTTTTTGTTCCCTCCGGTACACCCTGCCAGCTCAGCGGCGGCGAAACGTCCGCGCCATCGCAGGTGAAGCGGACTGGGATCGGTGCCATTTCCTCGAATGCAGGAGAGGTAATCTTCAGTTCCATGACCTGTTTTTTTTGTTCGGCTGTCGAGGCGTGGGTGCCGGCGACCGCTGCCTCTAGCGCAAGGCGGCCACGATGCCCTTCCCAGCCGTGGAGATAGCGTTACCCATCGCTTGTCCAATCGGATCTTCGATACCAGCGTGACGCTAGGTCCGTAGATCACAGTTCGGGAAACAGGACTTCGGTCGGGCCTTCTTCCTCGTAGCGCGCGTCTTCGATGATCACCGCCTTGACAAGGGCCGGTCGCTTCCACGGCGGCGCCTTCACGCCCGTCCCCGGTTGAAACCTTGTTTTTACACCGAACGCTTTTTCCGCTTCCTCGCGCGCGGCATCCTCACTGGATGCTCTGACGACGACGCGACCATGATAGGAACTGGCCTCCCAGTCTCCATTTTCCGGCCCGAGCGGTACTAGTTCCCACAACGGCAAATCGTGTGCCCTCCTCTGGTCGAAATCGCTAGCCTGCGTGCGTCAGCT
>JBFKGW010000231.1:0-4992 GCA_041633145.1 Alphaproteobacteria bacterium | reverse complement strand
TGCCGGCGCTTATCGTCACCTCGGCTTGGAGGCGCCAAAACGCCCGCAAGGCGACCTGCTCGACGGCCACAACGTTGCCACAAATGAGTCTCATAAGATCGGCATAGGCGACGATGGCGTCGATTGACGGCCGAAATATGGTGGCGGATGGCGAGCTTGCGGAACAACGGGACAGCCCGCGCGGGCGGTTCGATAACGGCGAACATGTATTGCCGTTGCGAGTCTATTACGAAGATACCGATGCCGCCGGGATCGTTTATTACGCCAATTACCTTAAGTTCGCCGAGCGGGCACGCACCGAGATGATTCGCAGCCTGGGCTTCGAACACCGGCAATCGATGGCCGAGACCGGCTTGGGGTTCGCCGTGCGCAGGTGCACGGCGGAATATCTGCTGCCGGCGCGCCTCGACGATGAAATCGCCGTGCGCTCGCGGATCGATGCGGTTGGCGGCGCTAGCCTCGATATGACTCAGCGTATCGTCTTGCTGGGAGAGGGCGGCGCTGAAACCGATCTCGTCGAATTGAACATTCGCCTGGCGTGCCTCGATAAAAACCATCGGCCGGCACGTATGCCAGCAGACCTTCGCGGCGCCGTTGCCGCGCTCGTGGCGAGCTAGCTGGCGTTCGCTTGGACCAGAGCGTCAGTCCGACTTAAGCAAAGGACAAATACTCACGATGGAATCGAACATAATTGAAACGGTCGCGGTGACGGGGGTGCCGAACGTTACCGATTTTTCGGTATGGGCTTTGTTCCTGCGATCGGACTTCGTCATCAAAATGGTCATGGTGGTGCTGTTCGTCGCGTCGTTCTGGTCGTGGACCATCATCATCGACAAATGGCTGCGGGTGCGCCGGCTGGAGCGCGAGGCGCGCCGCTTCGAAGAAAGTTTCTGGTCGGGCGGCTCGCTCGACGAACTCTACGAGAGTTACGGCACCCGGCCGGTCGATCCCATGTCGGCGGTGTTCGCCGCTGCCATGGGTGAATGGCGGCGATCGACCGAGCGCGGCTTGTCGACGACAGTGGCATTACGCACCAATCTGCAAGACCGCATCGAGCGGGTCATGGACGTGACTCTGGGCCGCGAGATGGAGCGCATAGAACGCTATATGGTGTTTCTCGCCTCGGCCGGCGCAACGGCGCCGTTCATCGGCCTGTTCGGCACGGTGTGGGGCATCATGAACAGTTTCCAGGCGATCGCGGTGGCCAAGGACACCAGCCTTGCGGTCATTGCGCCGGGCCTGGCGGAGGCCCTGTTCACCACCGCGATGGGCTTGATCGTGGCGATCCCGGCGGTTGCCGCTTACAACAAGTTCAGCACCGATATGAACCGGTACGCCCAGCGGCTCGACGGCTTCGCGGCCGAGTTCACCGCCATTCTGTCGCGTCAGCTGGAAGAAGCGAAGTAAGCCATGGCGCGCCGGCACATCAGATCAAATTTGCGCCGGCCCTATCGCGGGCCGGTTACCGACATCAACGTAGCGCCGTTCGTCGACGTCATGCTGGTTTTGGTGATTATTTTTATGGTCGCCGCGCCGCTGTTAAACATCGGCGTGCCGGTCGATTTGCCGAAAGCGACCCTGAAGCCGCTGAACGAAAGCCAAGATCCCTTGGTGATCACCGTCGACGGCAACGGCAATATTTTCATCCAGGAAGCCGAGGTTGACGAGGATGCACTGGTGCCGCGTCTCATAGCGGTGTCGCAGGCCAATGCCGATCTGCGCATTTTCGTCCGCGGCGACCGCGCCATCAACTACGGCCGCGTGATGCAAGTCATGGGGATGGTGTCGCAGGCCGGCTTTCAGAAAGTAGCGTTGGTCGCCGAAGCGCCGCTGCCCGGTGAAAAGGTAAAATAGGTCGCGGCGGACGGTACCGGCATGGCGAGCTTCGTCAATATGCGCAGCAGCGTGGTTGCCTCGGTGAGCGGCCACGTTCTGCTGGTGTTATTCGCCCAGTTCGGGCTGCCGCACGTCTTTACGCCGCCCGATGTTGCAGTCGAAATTATTCCCGTCGAACTCGTCACGGAAGAGGATCTCAGCGAGCCGCCGCCGCCGGCCGCGCCCGAGCCCGAACCGGAACCTGAAGCCGCCGCGCCGCCGCCACCTCCGCCCGAGCCGCCACCGGAACCGCCGGCGCCGCCCGAGCCTGAAGTGGTGGAAGCGCCACCCCCGCCGCCGGTCGAAAAACCGAAACCGCCGAAGAAAGAAGAACCGCCGAAGCCGAAGCTGGAACCGCCGGCCCTGGCCAAGGCGAAGCCGCTGGCGAAACCGAAACCGCCGAAGCCGCGCAAGGATTTCAATTCGGTGCTGAAGGATCTCGCCCAGCTTGAAGAGACGCCGCCGGCAAAAAAAGCGCGGGAACCGTCGCCGCCGAAGGACGAGGGCAAGCCGGCGCCCGAGCAGCCGCAAATTGCCGAGCGTGCGTCGATCACCGAAATCGAGCGCTTGCGGCAGATGATTCGCCAGCAAATCGAACCTTGCTGGAGTCCGCCGATCGGCGCGGTCGAGGCCGAGGATTTGGCGGTGACGATTTTCATTCGCGTCGACCGGCGCGGTATGGTGCTCGAGGCGCGGGTGATCGACGCGCCGGCGATGGCGTTTAACTCTTATGTGCAGGCGGCGGCCGACGCGGCGCGCCGGGCGGTGCTTAATCCGCGTTGCCAGCCGTTTAGACTGCCGCAGCAACATTATGATCTGTGGAAAGAGATCCGCTTCAATTTCGATCCGAGGGAGGCTCTGGGTTAGTTATGCTGTCAGCTGTTCAAGGTTTCTGGCGTCAGTCAGCAATCATCGTTGCGATTATGGTGTTGACCCTTCCGACGGTCGCTCACGCCCAAATCGATGTCGACGTTAATAATCCAAACGTTCAGCCGGTGCCGATCGCAGTACCCGATTTCATCGCCCAAGGCCCCGAGGCGCAGAAGTTGGCGGTCGATATCGCTGGCGTGATCGCCAACGATCTCGAGCGGTCTGGTTTGTTCGCGCCGATTGACAAACGCGCGTTCCTGTCCCAGCCGGCCGCTCTGGCGGTGCGTCCCAACTTCGTTAACTGGAAACCGCTCAACGCCCAGGCGTTGATCGTCGGTGAAGCAAAACTGTTGGCGGATGGTCAATTGCGCACCGATTTTCGTCTGTGGGACGTGTTTGCCGAACAGCCAATGACCGGGCTCAGCCTGTCGACTTCGCCGTCGAACTGGCGCCGCGTCGCGCATATCATCGCCGACGCTATCTATGAGCGCGTCACCGGCGAGAAGGGCTATTTCGATACCCGGATCGTCTACATTTCAGAGACCGGACCGACCGACAAACGGGTCAAAAGGCTGTCGATCATGGACCAGGACGGCGCCAACCACCGCTTTTTGTCCGACGGTAAAACCCTGGTCTTGACTCCGCGGTTTTCGCCGACCCAGCAGGAGATCACTTACCTCGCCTATTACAATAATCAACCCAGGGTTTATCTGTTCAACATCGACACCGGCGAGCAGGAAGTGCTCGGCGACTTTCCCGGCATGACCTTCGCGCCGCGGTTTTCGCCGGACGGCAATCAGGTGGTGATGAGTCTGGCTGAAAACGGCAACTCGGACGTGCATGTTATGGATTTGCGCACGCGCCAGGTCCGCCGGTTGACCACCCATCCGGCGATCGATACCGCCCCAAGCTATTCGCCCGACAGCCGTCAAATCGTCTTTGAGTCCGACCGCGGCGGTAGTCAACAGCTCTACGTGATGAACGACGACGGCAGCAACCAGCAGCGGATCAGTTTCAACCGCGGCCGCTACGGCACGCCGGTATGGTCGCCGCGCGGTGATCTGATCGCGTTTACGAAGATTTTCCGCGGGGAGTTCCATATCGGTGTCATGCGACCGGACGGCAGCGGCGAACGCTTGCTAACCAAGGGTTTTTTGGTCGAAGGCCCGACCTGGGCGCCGAACGGACGCGTCTTGATGTTCTTCAAGGAGAACAAGTCCGACGCCCAGGGAAAAGGCCGTAACTCGCGCCTCTATTCAATAGATCTGACCGGCCTGAACGAGCGCGAGATTATAACGCCGGTGGAGGCGTCCGACCCCGCCTGGTCGCCGGCAAGCTCACGCTGAAACCCAACCAAGAATCAAATAAAGGTGCTGAAAATGCTACTAAAATCTGACGCTTGGGCGGATGCTTTGCTTGATTCGACTCAGGGCCCACAGTATAGTCCGTGAGCCATTGAGCGGTCGGAGTTTGTGATTCGGGGCGATGCGCCGTCCGGTTTTAGGCGGCGCAATTTCGTATGAAATTTAAAGATATGTCCGAATTCGGAAGCTTCGGACAGCAACGGCATTAGGGAGCCTGCGATGAGATTAAATCTACCAGTGGTTGTTGTGACCGCGTTTCTTCTAGCTGCGTGTGCGACCGCTTCAGAAGAGGAGGCGGAAACCGATAGCGCTGGCGCTGCCGGTGCGACGGCTGGCCAGCAAGACACGCAAGTCGGTGCGGCACCGACGGGGGGCGCAAAGCCCGGCTCGCAATTGGATCTGGAAATCAATATTGGCGACCGGGTCTTTTTCGATTTCGACAAATCGACCCTGAAACCAGATGGACGCACCACGATCGAACGCTGGGCCGCCTGGCTGAAGACCTATCCGGCCAATAAGCTGATCATCGAAGGCCATGCCGATGAGCGCGGCACCCGCGAGTACAACTTGGCCCTCGGCGAGCGCCGGGCGAACGCCTCGCGCGAGTATCTGGTCTCTCTGGGCGTCGATCCCAATCGGGTCCGCACGATTAGTTTCGGCAAGGAACGGCCGGCCATTCCCGCTTCGAATGAACGGGCCTGGGCGCAGAACCGCCGCGGTGTCGCCGTCCTCGACACAAATTAATATGCCGTGTCGCCCCGCTGCTCCGGGGCGATCCCATCTCATAGCGTGTTGTGACAACCCCGACCCTCGCGAGGGGGCGGGGTTGTACTTTTTTACCGCCATAGTTTCGCCGAATTGCCCGCGCAGGGTGTCTGCGCGT
>JBFKGW010000230.1:0-5011 GCA_041633145.1 Alphaproteobacteria bacterium | reverse complement strand
TGCCCGCTGGTGCCGGAGTGTCGGTGAAAACATTATTGTCGCCGGAGGCCACCGGCTCCGATCATGTGTTGCTCGATCTGGTGTCGTTTGACGCTGGCGCGACCTACGATCTGGCGCTCGATGATGATGCGATTGGCTGGCTGCAGGTGCTCGACGGTTCCGGCGCGCTCGCCGGTTTCGACGCGCCGCTCGACCGCGAGGGCGTAACCTATCTGCCGCTCGGTTACACCGGCAGCTTCACGGCGTCGGCCGACGGCACCCGATTGTTGGTCGCCACGGTGCCGGCGGCCGCGCGCTTCGATGCCAATGTCGCCGCGACCCCCGACGTGCCGCGCACCGCCGATTGGACCCGTGAGCCGGTGTTGAAATCGGAGCATGACGAACGCAGCCGCATCTATATGGCGACGCGGGGTCTGACCGGCACCGAAGCCTATCGTGGCGAAATGATCCGCTATCCGGCCGGCACTGCGGCGCCGGCGCACCACCACGAAGGCGCCGAGCATTTTCAATACATCCTCTCCGGCACCGGCACGGCCAAGCTGGGCGATGAGACCCACACGCTCAGCGCCGGCGACGTGCTCTACAACTACGAAAACGAGATCCACTCGTTTTTCAACCAAAACGACGAAGAGTTTGCGTTTGTTGAGTTTTTCGTACCCGGCGGCTGTAAGACCGTGTGGGTGCCCGGCGCCGAAGTATGCGCGTGGCTGCCGACCGGCGCCGACATCAAAGGCCGTCCGCCGGCGCGCGAGATCGCCTACCACGTACACGGCGAGGACGAGGGGATTTAACAGAGACACCTCGTCCTAAACCTGTCGAACGATTGAGTGAAAACCCTGTCCTTGGGGAGAGGGTGGCAAGCGATCGCGAGCCGGGTGAGGGGATAAATCGAGTGCTATCCCTTCGGCATATTCGCGGTTTGACAGACTATTTCCCCTCACCCCAACCCCTCTCCCGTGGGGAGAGGGGCTATGCGCTATTCGACCGCGTCGGCGAGGCGGCAGGACAGGCGGGCGAAGCCGCGGTCCTCGCCGGGCCGGCCCGCCAGCATGCAGCCGATCGGCAAACCTGCCGCGTCGGCGCCGGCGGGCAGCGAGACGACCGGTCCGCCGAGAGCGGTCCACGGTCCGATGAACCGGGGGTCGCCGGTCCACGCCAGACCCTCCGGTGCGGTCTGCGGCGTCGCCGGAACCAGAATGGCGTCAGTGGCGGCGATATCTGCGAACATTTCGGCGCGCGCGATGTCTATCGCGTGCCGCAGCGAATGATATTCGTCGTCGCTGCGACCGCTGCCGCGATCGATCGCCTCACGCAGCTTTTCGCTGACGTCGTCGGTCGGATGGTTCAGCAGGCCGGCGTGAACGCGCGCCAGTTCGTATTCCGTCGCTTGCATTTGCTGTTTGCCGAGGGCTTCGAGCGATACCGGTGACGATAACCGCACCATCTCATGGCCCGCCGCCGCCATCATCTCGGCAACGGTATCGCGCGCCTGGATGATCGCCGCATCGGCTTCCCCGAAGAACGAATCTTCGAGAACGATGACGCGCAACGGGGCGTCGTCGGTCACCGCGGACGGCGCCAGATAGGCCGGACAGACCGCCTCGAACAGCTCGACCGCGTCGGCCACCGACCAGCCATAAAAGCCGACTGTATCGAACATCGGCGCCAGCGCGGCCACGCCATAGGCGGTGCCCACACCAGTGCTGGGTTTGAAACCGCCGATGCCGCAATAGGCAGCCGGGCGGTTGACCGAGGCAACCGTTTGGGTGCCCAGCGCACCGGGCACGGTACCGGAGGCGACCGCCGCGGCGGGCCCGCTGCTTGAGCCGCCCGGCGTATGATTGATGTTGTGCGGGTTGCGTGCCGGCGAGGGGTGGAAGAATGCGAACTCGGTGGTGTGGCATTTGCCGAGGATGATCGCGCCGGCGGCGCGTAGCGCGGCGACGATCTCGGCATCGGCGGTGGCCGGTGGGGCGTCGCGCCGGGTCGCGCTGTTGCATTTGGTCGGCCAGCCGGCGACGTCGATGATGTCCTTGACGCCGATGGGAATGCCATGCAACGGACCGCGAACCTGACCCGCTTGTGCTTCCTTGCCCAGTTGCTTGGCGGCCGCCAAGGAGCCGTCGCCATCGACCGACAACCAGGCTTCGACCGCGGCATCGCTTTCGGCGATGCGGTCGAGGTAGCGCTGCACCAGGTCCACTGGTGAGATGTCGCCGGCGCGGATTTGCGCGGCCAAATCGCTGATACCGCCGGGCGATTGAACGAAGCGGGTCGGGGTGTCCTGGGTTTCTGCGGATTGTGTCATGGTCCCCCCTTGTTTTGGGCGGCCTGGCAGTGACCGCCAAAAGGGATTATAGCATCCGAAATGCCGATCTGGCGCGCCGACACCGGATTGCCACAATCGCGCGTTAGATAAATTCGACGCCCAGCATCTGGTTACGTGGATACCGCTGTGGCACTATTTCCTGGAACGAGCGCCGGCATCGGCGCGATGATCGATTATCTGACTAGACGAACATCTGAAACCGAAGGCTGGCCCCATGAAAAAGCTTCTTATCGGCATCCTGGTCCTCGTTGTGATTGTTATCGCGGCGGCGGTCGTGCTGCCATTTTTCATTCCGTTGGACACGGTCAAGGCACAGATAACCACCCGCGCTGAAGAGGCCACCGGCCGTAAGCTCACCATCGCCGGCGATTTCGACCTGTCGATTCTGCCGCGGGTCCGGGTCAAGGCCGGCGACGTCACCTTCGCCAACGCACCCGGCGCCCAACAGGCCAACATGCTGGAGCTCGAAGAATTGGAAGTCGGCGTCGCGTTGTTCCCGCTGATCAGCGGCGAAGTTGAAGTGTCGTCGTTTGTTCTGGTCGAGCCGGTGATCAATCTCGAAGTGGATGCCAACGGCCGCCCGAACTGGCAGTTCGAGGAAAAAGAATTGCCGGATGACGACGACGAAGAAGAGGCGCGCGAGCGCGACGACGACGACGGCGGCAAGGGCCTGCGCGAAATAAGCCTCGGCGACGTTCGGTTGGTCAACGGCACTGTCCGCTTTACCGATTTGCAGGCCGGCACTAGCCAGGAAATTCAGTCGATCAATGCCGAGATCAATTTGCCGAGCCTCGACCAGGCGATGACCGCAGCCGGTTCCTTGGCCTGGAATGGCGAGACCATCGAGTTGAGCTTGCAGGTCGACAAACCGCGTGCGCTGATGGACGGCGCGACCACGGCGGTCGCCACCGCGATCAAGTCGGCGCCGGTGACGCTCGACTATAAGGGGACAGTCACCAATGCGAAGCCGGCCGCGGTGGCCGGCGACATTTCGCTCAACGTCCCGTCGATCCGCGGCTTGGCGGCGTGGACCGGCAATCCCATCGAAGCTGCCGGGGGCGGCTTGGGCCCGCTCGCGATCAAAGGCACGCTCGACATGGCCGGCAAGAGTATCGCCTTTAAGGGCGCGGAAATCTCGGTCGACAACATGAACGCGAAGGGCGATTTCGCCGTCGACACCGGCGGCCGCGTGCCGTCAATCGTCGCCGCGCTGGAAGTCGACAAGCTGGACCTCAATACCTACTTGCCGCCGAAGAGCGAGCAGCCGGCGCCGGCCGCCTCGGGTGCGTCTGCGCCAGCTGGCGGTGGCGCGGCCGGGCCGAGCGACTGGAGCGATGATCCGATCGACTTTTCGCCGCTCAACCTGGTCGATGCCGACCTCAGCTTCGCCACCGGCGGTATTTTCATGCAACAAATCAAAGTCGGTCGCACCTCGCTGAAAACGCTGCTGAAAGGCGGCAAGCTGTCGCTCGATCTGACCGAAATGGCGTTGTACGACGGCCAGGGCACCGGCCGCATCACCGTCGATGCCGGCGGCAACGCGATCACCCATAAGCTCGACCTCAAGAGCGTACAAGCGGCGCCGTTGCTCACCGATGCTGCCGGGTTCGACCGCATCGAGGGCACCGCAAACATCGTTGCCGACGTTAAGACGCGCGGCGCTTCGCAGCGCCAGCTGGTGTCGGCGCTCAACGGCAACGGCAGCATTCAGTTCCTCGATGGGGCGGTGCGCGGCATCAATATCGGCGCGATGGTGCGTAACGTTTCGAGCGCGTTCCTCGACCCGAACGCGCGGCAGGCACAGAAGACCGATTTCGCCGAACTCGCCGGCACCTACACCATTACCAACGGCATCGTCAAAAATGACGATTTGTTCCTCAAGTCGCCGTTGTTGCGGGTCGAGGGCAAGGGCACGGCCGACATGCCGAAACGCACCGTCGACTACCGGGTTACGCCGAAAGTGGTGGCCTCGGCGGAAGGTCTGGGCGGCACCAATCAACTGGCGGGACTGGCGGTGCCGGTGATGATCACCGGGCCGTGGGATAATCTGTCCTTCGCGCCGGATTTGACCGGTGCGGTCGACGAATTGGCCAAGGATCCCGCCGGGACTTTGGACCGGCTGAAGAGTGTTATTCCCGGCACTGGAAGCTCTGGCGACAGTTCAACACCAGCCTCTAAGCCTTTAGAAGGTTTAAAGAAACTATTCGGAAATTAGTCTGGCGCCCGCTTGCTAATCATTTGCCGCAACGCTTCGGCGATGTCGCTGAGGCCGAGAATTTCGGCCTCTTCGAGTGGCGTCGCGCAATCGTCGATACGGGTGCGCGCGTTAGGGTCGGCACCGTGTGCCAAGAGAAACGCCACCGCTTTGATGTTGCGGTCGGCGACCGCCCAATGCAACGGCGTGTAGTCGTTATGGCCGCGTTGTTGGATATCGGCGCCATGCGCCAATAAGAGCTCAAGAATATCGTACATGTCGTCGCGCTCGCCGCAGGTCAGCGCGGCGATCAGCGATGGGAATCCGGCATGGTCGCCGTAGTTGGGATCGGCGCCCAATTCGAGCAGGGTGCGGATGAAGGCCAGCGGGCTGTGATAGATGGCGTATTCCAGCACGATCTCGCCGACGCCGGCCGGGCCGCGGCAGTTGGGAAAGTCGGGCGGGTCGCCCAAGCCGGCTTTTACCGC
>JBFKGW010000229.1:0-5034 GCA_041633145.1 Alphaproteobacteria bacterium | reverse complement strand
GCCACGTTCGTGTAGATCACAGGCCGAGCGAGCGCAAGACGGGGCGCAGCCCGGGTGTTTGTTGCGTGCAACCGATCTGTTACAAATCGCCGCGAATCGGGCACACTCGGGCAGCCATGGATGGGCGACACTATCGACGGAAGGCTTCCGCGCGGAAGCCGCGTTTCGGATGACGGCGATCAACCGGTATATATTTAGACAGCTCGTCATTACCGCATTGTTCGTTGCGGGCGTCTTGACGCTGATCGTCTCGTTGTTCGGCTCGCTTCGGCTGGTCGATTTCATCATCAACCGCGGCCTGCCGGTTTCCGTGCTGTTCGAGCTGACCGGCTATCGTATTCCGGGCTTTCTGGCGGTGATTTTGCCGATCGCAACCGTCGCGGCGATCCTCGCCGTCTACAACAAGCTGCTCAACGACAGCGAGCTGGTGGTCATGCGGGCGAGCGGCCTTAGTCAGTGGTCGATCGCCGCGCCAGGCATCCTGCTGGCGCTGTTTGTCGTGGCGTTTAGTTTTCCCCTCCACAATTACATCACGCCGCTGACCTACGCGAAATTCAAGACCCAGCGCTTTGCCTATCGCAATGCGCTCGGCAGCGTCCTGCTGCAAGAGCAGCAGTTCAATACGCCGAGCGATAAGTTCACGGTCTACGTGCGCAAGCGCGAGGGCCCCGGAGAACTGCTCGGCATTTTCGCCCACGACGCGCGCGATCCGGAGAAGCCGGTCACCTACCTCGCCGAGCGCGGCACCGCTACCCAAACCGATCAGGGTATGCGCGTCATCATGTTCAATGGCAGCCAACAACTCATCGACCGCAAAACCGGTAGATTGACGCTGTTCTACTTCGACCAGTACTCGCTCGATCTGGGTTTTTTGAACCAAACCAATCAAAATCGTTGGATCGAGCCGCAAGAGCGATTACTTGGCAGTTTGCTACGCCCGGGCAATAGCGCAAACGATCAGTATTACGCGTCGCAGTTGATCGCCGAGGGACATCGTCGCCTGGCGGCGCCACTCTATATTCTTGCCTACGCGATGGTGGGGCTGGCAGCGCTACTGCTCGGCGATTTTAACCGGCGCGGACAGACGGGACGCATTCTTGCGGCGATTTCGATCATTGTCATTTTGCAGTTGTCCGGACTGAGCCTGTTCAATCTTTCGCGACAAATGCTCGCCGTCATACCTTTGACCTATGCCTTGCCCGTCGTGACCATCGGCGTTGCGTCATTCTTCTTGTTCCGCGAACGCCGGAGGTCGGCCGGCCCGAACCGGCGCGACGCGATGCCAGCACTCGGCGGATCGTAGAGCGACCGCCAAATGACGCTGTCAAAAACCCTGTTCTTTTACATCGGCCGACAATTCTTGTGGTGGTTCCTGGCGGTATTCATTGCCATGATCGCCATCATAATCTTGGTCGATACGGTCGAACTCATACGGCGCGGCTCGACCAAATCTGAAGCGACGACGGCCATTGTCACCAGCATGGCGCTGCTTCGCGCCCCCTTTCTGGCGCAGGAAGCAATACCCTTTGCCGTGATGTTCGGCGGACTGCTGACCTATTTTCGCTTGACGCGGAATCATGAGCTTGTCGTCATCCGGTCGGCCGGCGTGTCGGTTTGGCAGTTCATGCTGCCGGCATTGCTGGTGGTGGTAATGGTAGGCATTGCCAAGGTCACGCTTCTCAGCCCCTTGTCGTCGCTGCTCTTACAGCAATTCGAAGAATTGGAAGTCCGCTACCTCAAGGGACGGTCGTCACTGCTCGCCGTCTCGTCGTCCGGCATATGGCTGCGGCAGACCTATGGCGAAACCGGCCAAGCTGTCATTCATGCCGAATCGATCGCACCGGATGGCGTCGAGTTGCGTGACGTCATCGTGTTTCTCTTGGCCGACCAGGACAGTTTTCTCGGCCGGATTGATGCCAAAACCGCGCGCTTGGGTGACGGGCGGTGGGACTTGACCGACGCCTGGTTGACCGGTCCGGAAAAACCGGGTGAATTCGTCTCCTCGCGTAGTCTGGCGACCGACCTGACGCCCGACAAGATCCAAGATGGTTTCGCCAGCCCGGAAACCATTTCGTTTTGGGGTTTGCCGCGGTTCATTAAAACGCTAGAGGCGACCGGATTCTCCGCGCTGCCGCATCGCTTGCAATTGCATGCGTTAATCGCTGAGCCTGTCCTGCTCATAGCCATGGTGATGATCGCCGCCAGTTTCTCGATGCGCTTGAGCCGGCGCGGCGGTGCGCCGCTGCTGATTGGCGCCGGCGTTCTGACCACCTTTGTACTCTTTATATTGACCGAAGTTGTGCACGCGATTGGGCTGGGCGGCGGCGTTCCTGTGATACTGGCGGCGTGGACGCCGGCTGGCGTGAGCTTGCTGGCCGGTGTCGCCCTCCTGATGCATATGGAAGACGGCTGATGCGACCCATGTGGGGGGTGTCGGGGATCCGAGCGCGATCTTATTTGCTTGCGGCCTTGGCCTTCGCCGCCCTGCTGTCGCCTGCCCATGGCCAGCTGATCGAGCGCGACGTACCGATTTTGATGACCGCCGACGAACTCCAGTTCGATGACGAACTGGGGATCGCGACTGCGAAAGGCAATGTCGAAATCAGCCAGAACGACCGCGTCTTATTGGCCGATCTGGTTTCCTATAATCAGCGCGACGATGTGGTTTCCGCGTCCGGCAATGTCATTCTGCTCGAGCCCACCGGCGAGGTTTTGTTCGCCGAGTTCGCCGAGCTGACCGGCGATATGCGCGAGGGATTTTTACGCGGCTTTCGCATGTTGCTCGAAGACAACTCGCGGCTCGCCGCGGTCAGCGCCCAGCGGCGCGGCGGCGTTGAGACCCAACTGAACCGCGGCATCTATTCGGCCTGCCGCGATTGTGTGGGATTCGATGGCGAACCCCTGTGGAATGTCAGAGCGTCCAGTGTCACGCACAATCAGGAACGCCGCGAGGTGGTGTATCGTAACGCAACGCTGGAAGTACTCGGCGTGCCGATTGCCTACACGCCGTATCTGAGCCACCCGGATCCGACGGTAAAGCGAGAGACCGGGTTCCTGACGCCGACGTTCGGCAATTCCTCCGATTTGGGCCCGTCGATCACCGCGCCGTATTTCTGGGCGATCTCGCGCGACAAGGACCTCACCCTTAACCCGGTCTTGTACGCCGAGAACTTCCCGCTGATCAGCGCCGAATACCGGCAGGCGTTTGCCGACGGCGAACTGCGCGCGCTGGTCAGCGGTGTCTACGACAATACTAACAGTGAGCGCGAGCGCGGCCGCGGCCACATCGATGCCGAGGCGCGCTTCGACATCAACGAGTATTGGCGCTGGGGCACCAACATAAAAGTCGCTACAGACGATACCTATCTGAACCGTTTCGGGTTCGAAGATAACGACACCTTGACCAGCCGGGCGTTTATCGAGCGGTTTGAAGAGCGCAACTACGCGGTTGCGGAAACAATCTTTTTTCAAGGATTGCGCGCTGAAGACGACCAGGACGAAATTCCAATCGTGCTGCCTAAGATCGACTACAACTTTGTCGGCGACGCTGACGACTACGGCGCATTTTTAACGCTGGACGCCAATGTCCAACAACTCACGCGCAAGGAAGGGACATCGAGCCAGCGGCTCAGCCTCCTCAGCGGCTGGCACCTGCCCCACATCAGCAGCATCGGCGTCGTCACCAACGTCAGCGCGACGCTGCAAACCGACCTGTACAACGTTGCCGACGTGCGCGTGCCGTCGGGCGATACCGAAACCGGTCTGGCTGGCCGCTTTTTCCCGCAGCTGGTTGCCGAGTGGCGGTACCCGTGGGTGCGGCGCAACGTATCGACCGGTATCGTGTTCGAACCGATCGCAGCGCTTGTGCTGGCGCCCAATGGCGGCAATGACAACCGTATCCCCAACGAGGACAGCCTCGACGTCGAATTCGATGAGACGAATTTGTTCAGCGCCAACCGATTTCCCGGCAAGGATCGCGTCGAAGGCGGCAGCCGTTTTGTTTACGCCCTGCGCGGCGGTGTGTTTGGCGAGGGCGGCGGCAGCAGCACCTTCTTTATCGGCCAATCTTATCAGTTCAGCGAGAACACCGACTTTGCCATCGGTTCGGGGCTTAACGACAACCGGTCGGACATCGTCGGTCGCTTAACAATTTCGCCCAATAAATTTCTCGATCTGGTCTACAAAACGCGCCTGGACGCTGACAATTTCGATTCGAAACGCATCGAAATTTCAGCTGCCTACGGTCCGCGTGCGCTTCGTGTGAGCGGCGACTATATCTTTTTCGAAGAAAGTGCGGAATTTCCGGAACGCGAGGAAATTTTCGCTGCCGTAACATCCGACATTACCGACCAGTGGAGCGCACGCGTCGACACCAGGCGCGATCTTACCGATGATGGCGGCACCCTGTCCTGGGGCGCCTCACTAAGATATAATTGTGATTGTTTAGACTTTACAATTGATTATAGACGAACATTTACGCGTGACCGCGATGTGGAGCCGGAAGATAAGTTTACTATTCGAGCCGAGTTCAGGACCCTGGGCGAGGTCGGAACGGGTTTTTAACGGCTGCTAGTCCAGTGCGAACGAAACGCTGGCGATTGCAGGGCGGGATGGTAAGAATTGCCGACAATGCAAGGAAGTTTAACTCGTCGGTGACGATGATTTGCTGTCGACATCTTCGCCCAGGGCAACGGCGGATAAATTTGAAGCGGGTGCGGCTTTTCCTATTCGCATCTGTGCTGGCGTTTGTTTTCGCTGCGCCAACGACCGCTCAGCAAGTCGAGCGCATTGCCGCCGTGGTTAACGACAAGGTCATCTCGATATATGACCTGCGCCAGCGCATCGAGCTTTTGATCCTCTCTGCCGGACTACCCAATACCTCAGAACAGCGCCGGGGCATGGTGCCGCAGGTGCTTCGCGGCTTGATCGACGAAGTGCTACAGGCCGAAGAGGCAGCACGGCTCAACGTTCGCGTTACCACGCGCGAGATCGACGACGCGGTAAGCCAAATCGAACAAGCCAACCGTATGCCGG
>JBFKGW010000228.1:0-5045 GCA_041633145.1 Alphaproteobacteria bacterium | reverse complement strand
GACGATATAGCTGTGGCCGGTGACCCAGCCGCAGTCGGCGGTGCACCAGTAGATATCACCGTCGTGGTAATCGAAGACGTACTGGTGGGTCATCGCGGCGTAGACCAGATAGCCGCCGGTGGTGTGCAGCACGCCCTTCGGTTTGCCGGTCGAGCCCGAGGTATAGAGGATGAACAGCGGGTCTTCGGCGTCCATCGGCTCGGGCGGGCACTCGGCCGATTGCGCGTCGACCAGCTCGTCGTACCAGACGTCGCGGTCGTCGACCCAATTGATGTCGGCGCCGGTGCGCTTGACCACCACCACCCGGTCGATGTGTTCGACCGTCAGGCGTTCGATCGCGGCGTCCACATTGGCCTTGAGCGGGATCTTGCGGCCACCGCGCAAGCCTTCGTCGGCGGTAATGACAAACGACGACTCGCAGTCGTGGATGCGCCCGGCGATCGATTCCGGCGAGAAGCCGCCGAACACCACCGAGTGAATCGCGCCGATGCGCGCGCACGCCAGCATGGCGATGGCGATCTCGGGGATCATCGGCAGATAGATAGTGACCCGGTCGCCCTTTTTGACGCCGAGCGATTTCAGCCCGTTGGCGAACCGGCACACGCGTTCGTAGAGCTCGCGGTAAGTCAGCGTGTCATCGTCGGCCGGGTCGTCGCCCTCCCAGATGATCGCCACCTGGTCGCTGCGCTTGTCCAGATGCCGGTCGAGACAGTTGGCCGAGGCGTTCAAGACGCCGTCGTAAAACCACCGCACATGCAAATTGTCGGCATCGAACGAGGTGTCCTTGACCTTGGTGTAGGGTTTGATCCAGTCGAGCCGCTTACCCTCGTCGCCCCAGAACCCTTCCGGGTCGTCGATCGAGCGCTGATACATTTCCTGATACTTGGCTTCATCGGCCCAGGCGCGTTTGGCCCACTCATCGGGCACCGGAAATTTTTCGCGGAACATCGGGCGTACTCTCCCTTTTTTGTCGGCTCTAGTCGTGGCCGTCGCTGTCGACCCGGGCGCGCCCGGGACACCATTTGTTATTATCGGGAAATCGGCGCGGCCGCACAATACGACGCAAGGACGACGCGCGCGGTTTAGCTTCCCAGCAGAACCGCGCCGTCGTCGTCGACCGTGATCGGCAGCTTCATCAGCTTCGATCCGGCGCACGGGCCGGCGATGCACAGCCCGTCATGCTTCTGGAACTTCGCGCTGTGGGTCGTGCATTGAATGTATTTGCGCTCGAGATCGAGGAATACGTCGGGCTTGAGGTCGAGCGGCGTGCCCTGATGGGGGCAGATATTGAAGTAGCCGTGCACCTCGTCGCCGTCGGTTACCAGGAATAGATCGAGCGTGCGTTCCGGATCGTCCTTGACGATCCGCTGCAACGAAAGGCCCTTGCCCGCCTCGCCGATCTCGCTGATGTAGCAGATCACGCGCTTGGCGCCGCGCATTTCCGGTTTTTCGGTATCGTCGGTCATGCGTCGACGCCCGCCATGCGGCACACTTCTTTCCATTCCGCCGCCGTGACCGGCTGCACCGACAGGCGGGAGTTGTTGACCAAGACCATATCGGCCAATTTCGGATTGGCCTTGATGTCGGCAAGCGTTACTGGCGTTGCCACCGGCTCGACCGCCTTGATATCGACCATGCCGAAGCGGCCGCTTTCGTCGGTGTGGTCGGGATAGTGCTCGCGCACCACTTCGACGATACCGACAATCTGTTTCTCGTTGACCGAATGGTAGAAAAACCCCCGGTCGCCGATCTTCATCGCCTTCATGTTGTTATTGGCCTGATGGTTACGCACGCCGTCCCAAAAAGTCGTGCCGTCGCGCACTTGGTCGTCCCACGACCAGGCGCCGGGTTCCGATTTGAACAGCCAGTAAGCCATCTCTGGTTCCTCTTGCTAAGCGAATTCAGCCGGGTCGGTGGATCGGCTACATCTCTGACCGAAAGGGCCGCGCCAGCACTTCGGCGATCGTCACATCGATATCGGCATTGTCGTGCAGAATGGTGTCGATGGCGGCGCAAATCGGCAGCTCGACGCCGAGCGCCTTGGCGCGGGTCAGTACCGCCGGCGCGGTAAACACGCCTTCGGCGACCGAGCGCCGGCCGATCTTGACGTCGTCGGGCGTTGCGCCCTCGCCCAACGCCTTACCGACGGTGTAGTTGCGCGAGGCCTCGGACGTACAGGTCAGCGTTAGGTCACCCAAGCCGGAGAGCCCCATCAGAGTGCGCGGATCGACGTCGAACGCGTCGCCAAATCGAGCCATCTCGGCCAGACCGCGGGCGATCGTGGCGGCGCGGGCGTTTTGTCCCAACCCGCGGCCGTCGACGATGCCGCAGGCGATCGCGATGACGTTTTTCACCGCGCCGCCGATTTGTGCCCCCACCACGTCGCGCGACGCGTAGGGGCGGAAGGTCGGCGTGCCGAGTGCTTCGACCAGCGCGTTGGCCATGTCCGGATTGTCGCACGCCAGCGTGACCGCGGTCGGCAAGCCGCGCGCCACTTCGCCGGCGAAGGTCGGCCCCGACAGCACCGCGGTGGTGATTTTCGGCGCGATCTCGGAAACCATCTCGCTGAGCAGCTTTCCGGTCGCCTGTTCGATGCCTTTGGAGCAGATCACCAGCGGCGCTCCCTTGGCCAGATGCGGCGCGACGGCGGTGACCGCAGCGCGCGCGAACTGTGCCGGCGTGGCGAGCAAAACCGCGTCAGTGCCGGCCGCCTCGGCGAAGTCCTCGGTCGCGTAGATTTGCGGCTCCAGCTTGATACCGGGTAGATAATCGGGATTGGCGTGTTGGCTGTTAATCGCCGCGACCACCTCTGGCTCGTGGGCGCGGATGACGACATCGCGGTCCGCCCGCCGGGCGACGATGGCCAGCGCCGTACCCCAAGCACCCGCCCCAATGATCCCAATGTGTTGCATGGCGCCCTCAGCTTAAATTAATGGCGATTGAAATACGCACATCGTTGCCGGTGTAGGGCCGCACGGCGTGCGACACCCAGGACGGGAACATGATCATGGTGCCGGCCGATGGGCTGACCATTTCGCTGGCGCCATAGGAGGCTCCGCCGGGAACGTTGGGCACCAGGTCGGGCCGAAACATCGCCGGGGCGACGCCGCGCGGATCCTGGAACTCCAGTTGCCCGCCCAGCGACGGATCGTCGGCAATACCGCCGTCGTCGACGTAATAAACCGCCGACCAGACGCAGCCGGGGTGGGTGTGGAATTCATTGCCATGGCCCAACCGGTTGATGTTCGCCCAGGCGTTCATCTGCCAGTCCTGCGGCGCTGGCCTGCCTTGCCGGTCGACCGTCAGCCGATTGGCGACTTGGCGCGCAAAGGTGAGGACAGCCGCGGCGGCGTCGCCGCCCCATTCGGCGAGATCCCAGGTCGATTGCCAGCCGCCCAGATTCGAATGCTGGGTCGACGGTTCGGCCTCTTCGCGAGCGAGAATGGTGTCGCGCAACGTGCTGTTGAGGTTTTCCGTATCGGGCAGGGTGGCGACGGCGACCGGCGTGGAGAACAGCGCGCGCAGCTCGACTTGGGCGGTCGGATTGGAAGTGTCGGACATCGATCTAATTTGGTTCTCGCTCGGACATACGCTTTATGGCTCTTTATGGCTGCTCGGCCCCGGCCAGCGCAAGCCGCAGTTAAGCAACCGCGGTTGTCTTCTCATCCAGCGGCCAGCGCGGCCGCGGTGCGAAGTCGAGGCCGTCGACCCTGCCGCGGCGCAGATGTTCGATGCCAGCCCAGGCGATCATCGCCGCATTGTCGGTGCATAACTCGGGCGGCGGCGCGACCAGCCGGGTATGCCGGTCGGTGCAAAGCTGGCCGAGGCGCTCGCGCAAATGGAGGTTCGCTGCAACACCACCGGCGACCACCAAAAGAGGCGCGGCTTTGGGATACGCCGTGGCAAAAGTGTCGAGCGCGTTGCCGCACCGGTCGACCAGAACATCGCCGACGGCGGCCTGAAACGCCGCGGCGAGGTCGGCCGCATCGCCGGCCGACAGGTGATCGCCCGGCAGTTTCGCGGCGGCATGGTGCACGGCCGTCTTGAGGCCGGAGAAGGAAAAGTCGCAACCGGGCCGGCCGGCCAGCGGCCGCGGCAGGGCGAACCGCGACACATCGCCGGCTCGCGCTGCAGCCTCGACCGCCGGACCGCCCGGATAGCCGAGGCCGAGCAGCTTGGCGGTCTTGTCGAAGGCTTCGCCGATGGCGTCGTCGATGGTGCCGCCGAGCCGAACATAGCGGCCGACATCCTCGACAGCCAGCAGCTGGCAATGGCCGCCGGACACTAACAGCAAGAGATACGGAAAGGCGGCATCTTCGGTCAGACGCGCGCTCAAGGCGTGGCCCTCCAAATGATTAACCGCCAAGAACGGCAGGCCGTGCACGGCGGCGATCGCCTTGGCGGTCATCACGCCGACCATGACACCGCCGATCAGGCCCGGCCCGCCGGTCGCCGCGACCCCGTCGAGCGCGTCGAATCCGACGCCGGCCTCTGCCATCGCCTGCACGATGATCCCGTCGAGATGGTCGAGATGGGCACGCGCGGCAATCTCCGGCACGATGCCGCCATAGGGCCGGTGCTCGTCGAGTTGGCTGAGCACGACGTTGGACAAAATGGCCCGGTCGTCGCCGACCACCGCCGCCGCCGTCTCGTCGCAGCTGGTTTCGATGCCAAGGACTTTCATGTCAGGCGATATAATGCGCCCGGCGCAGTGAGGCCAGCGAAAGCATAATCGAGCTCGCCTGACGTGCCGCCTTTTCATCGGAGGCGTGGCGGTCTATGACCACGCCATGACGACGCAACCGCTTCGCATTGGCACCCGGGGCAGCCCGCTCGCGCTGGCGCAGACCCATCAGGTGCGCGACCTGCTGACCGCCGCCCATCCTGGGATGCCGGAACCCGAGGTCCGTACCATCAAGACGACTGGCGACCGGGTCACCGACCGGCCGCTCGCCGATATCGGCGGCAAGGGGTTGTTCACCAAGGAAATCGAACAGGCCTTGCTCGACGGTGACATCGATATCGCCGTCCACTCGATGAAGGAT
>JBFKGW010000227.1:0-5047 GCA_041633145.1 Alphaproteobacteria bacterium | reverse complement strand
GTGGGAGGGGGTTGGGGGGAGGGGGAGATGTCGGGTCCGGCCACAGATCTCACCGATCACCGATGCTGACGTTTGTCATCCGCCGCGCGCTGATCCTGCTGGCGACGTTGCTGGTCGCCAGCGCCGCCATCTTCATCGTCCTCGAAGTGCTGCCGGGCGACCCGGCGCTACTCATTCTCGGGATCGAGGCGCAGGACGATACGCTGGCGGCGCTGCGCGCCCAGATGGGCCTCGACCGGCCGCCGCTCGAGCGCTACCTCGCCTGGATCGCCGGCATGGCGGTCGGCCAGACCGGTGTCAGCCATACCTATGCGGTGCCCGTTGCCGAACTGATCGCCGCGCGGCTCGAAGTGACCATTCCGCTGGCGCTGCTCGCCTTCGCCGCCTCGTCGCTGCTGGCGGTGCCGCTCGGCATGTTCGCCGCCACCCGGCGCAACCGGCCGGGCGACTACGGCGTCATGACCTTTAGCCAGATCGGCATGGCGATCCCCAACTTCTGGTTTGCCATCCTGCTGATTCTGCTGTTCGCCGTCGCGCTCGACTGGTTTCCGGCGGCCGGTTTTCCGGGCTGGCAGGCCGGATTGGCCGCTGGCCTATGGGCCCTGGTGCTGCCGGCGACGGCGCTGGCCCTGCCGGAGGCAGCCATCCTTGCCCGGGTGACCCGCTCAGCCGTGTTGGAGACCCTCGGCGCCGACTATGTCCGCACGGCGCGCGCCAAGGGGCTGGCCGAGCAGCGGGTGTTGTGGCGCCACGTTTTGCGCAATGCGCTGATCCCGATGACCACCATTCTCGGCCTGCAATTCGCCTTCCTGCTCGCCGGCTCGATCGTGGTGGAAAACGTGTTCGCCCTGCCGGGCCTGGGCCGGCTGATCTTTCAGGCGGTCAGCCAGCGCGATGTGGTCGTGGTGCGCGACGTGGTGATGCTCTTGGTAGCGCTGGTGGTGCTGGTGAATTTCATCGTCGATATTGCCTACGCGCTGATCGACCCGCGGCCGCGAGCGCGGGCATGAGCGTCGGCGCGGACCCGGTTCTGGTGGTACGCCCCGGCCGGTGGTCGGCGGTGGGGCGCCAGCCCAACTTTCTGCTAGGGGCGGGCCTGACCGCGCTGCTGGTGCTCACCGCCGCGTTGTCGCTGGTGTGGACGCCCTATGCGGTTGACGCCATCGCCATCGCCGAGCGCCTGCAAGGCCCCAGCGCCGCCCACTGGCTGGGCACCGACCAATTTGGCCGCGATGTGCTGTCGCGGCTCATGGTCGGCGCACGCAATTCGATCGTCGTCGGCGTGGTCGCGGTCGGCATCGGCCTGGTATTCGGCGTTTTGCTCGGCGCCATTGCGGCGGCGCGCGGCGGCTGGGTCGACGAGCTCATCATGCGCGGCTCCGACGTGGTGTTCGCATTCCCGGCGATCATCTCGGCGCTGTTGATTACCGCGCTGCTCGGCCCCGGCGCGGTCAACGCCATCATCGCCATCGGCATCTTCAACGTGCCGGTGTTCGCGCGGGTGACCCGCGGCGCGGCGCGCCAAGTGTGGGGCTTCGAATACACCCGCGCGGGCCTGGCCATCGGCAAGGGGCCGTTCGCGGTGACCCGCGACCATGTGCTGCCCAACGTGGCCTCGGTGTTGATCGTGCAGGCGACGATTCAGTTCGCCATCGCCATCCTGGCCGAAGCGGCGCTAGCCTATCTGGGCCTCGGCACGCAGCCGCCGGCGCCGAGCTGGGGCCGCATGCTGTTCGACGCGCAGACCCTGATGGCGATCCAGCCGCAGCTGGCGATCTTTCCCGGCGTGGCGATCGCGCTGGCGGTGCTCGGCCTCAACCTGCTCGGCGACGGCCTGCGCGACGCCCTCGACCCGCGCCTGCGCGAATGGCGGGTGGGGTAGCGGCGCCACCGCGTATCGCAAGCCTCATTGGTGGGCGTACGCTTTAAGAAATCCAGTAGGACAGTCTGGTTGCGCCGCTAACGTGATAGCCGCTTTCAGACCCGACGCCAATTTTCTGCCCGGTTACGTCCGCGGTGAGCAGCGCTTCACGCCCGCTCGACTCTCTACACCAATTGAGAGTTTTTATTTAGATAAAACAATTATAGATAATTTTCGATTCTTGTGATCTAGGCTCGCACTAATTACGTACTTGTACGTAATTAGAGGTAATATTGTATGGCAAATATTTCGAAGCAGCCTGACGCGAATGACGCACCGATACAAGATTGAGCCCGACCTCGGCCTGCTGATTGACAAGTTTGAAGGCAAGACAGGCTGGGACGATGTTTGGGAGGGAATTCTGAGGTCCGCCAAAGACCCGGAATTTCGGGCGGGGATGAACGTCATCACCGACATGACGGCCGCCGACTTGGATTTTGGAACTGAGGAAGCGCACCGCTTAGTTTTCGAGATCTCAGCGGTACCGACAATGAAATATGGGCGAATAGCCGTAGTCGCGCCGGGAGCCGCCCAGTTTGGCATCGCCCGCATGTTCGGCGCGCTGGCGGAAAAATATGATTTCTTCGACGACTACCGCGTGTTCTCAGACTATCCAGAAGCACGCGCCTGGTTGGGCATTCCAGACGAGGCAGAGCTAGCTCTTTAGACCCTCGATCGCGCTGACGCAGAAGGCGTTTATAATAGCGGGCGCATAATCTGGGAGCGGGGGTTAGACGATGGATAAGAAAATCGCCGTTCTGGCGACGGGGGCCAACGGCAGCTGTATTGCGGCTGACCTCGCCCGGGCCGGGCTCGACGTGGCGATGATCGACCAGTGGGCGGCGCACGTCGAGGCCATGCGCGCCAACGGCCTGACCATCCGGACCGATGACGACGAATACAATGTCGACGTGACGGCCTATCACCTGTCCGATGTCTGCACGCTCAACGAACGCTTCGATGTCGTGCTGCTCACTTCTAAAGCCTACGATTCGCGCTGGCTAACCGAGTTCATCAAACCCTACCTCGCCGACGACGGATTGGTCGTGGCGGTGCAGAACTGCATGACTGCGGAAATGATCGCCGACATCGTCGGGCCCGAACGCACCGTCGGTTGCGTCGTCGAATTATCCTCGCAACTGTTCGAGCCCGCCGAGATCAAGCGCAACACACCGCCGGAGCGGACCTGGTTCGCCGTCGGCGCTTTCGATCCCGCCCACGCCGACCGTGTCGAGGACGCCGCCGCGGTGCTGCGCCACGCCGGCAAAGTCGAGATCACCGACGACATTATTTCGGCCAAGTGGATGAAACTGATCGTCAACGCCATGACGATGGGCTTGAAGGCAATTCTCGGCGCCACCAACGAGCAGGTATTCAAGCTGCCGGGCGCGCGCGAATTGTTTTTACGCTCCGGCGAAGAGGCCTTGGCGGCCGGCCAGTTGCTCGGCTACCAGGTGGTGCCGATCTTCGGGCTCAAACCCGAAGACGTCGAGAACACCAACAACCTGCTCGAGACCCTGCTCGACAAGATCACCCGCGATGTCGGGCCGACGGCGCTCAACACTGTGCTGCAGGACCACATGAAGGGCCGCTTAAGCGAGGTCGACATGATCAACGGGCTGATCGCCGACGAGAGCGCGCAGCGCGGCCGTACGACGCCGGTCAACGACGTGCTGGTCGATCTGACCCGCCGCATTCACGCCGGCGAGCTCAAGCCCGATCTGGCCAACTTCGATTTGGTGCGCCGGGAGTTGGCGGGCTAACGCGGATCAGGCAGCGAGACTCTCCTGGATAGCCGTCGCGAGCTCGGCGCGTCGAAACGGTTTGCTCAAAAGCTGTCCATCCAAACCGGGGATTTTATCGTCGGCGTACAGCTCAGCCGTGTTGCCCGTCATGAAGACGACTTTCAGGTTCGGGTTGACGGCCTTTGCGTCGGCCGCAAGCTCGGGCCCGCTGACGCCGCCGGGCAACACCACATCAGTCAACAGAAGATCAACCGGGTCGCTACCGTCGAGCACTTGCCTGGCGGCGCTGGCGTCTGCGGCTTCCTTTACCCGGTATCCCAGCCTTTCGAGCGCGGTGACGGCGACAAAGCGGACGTCGGGGTCGTCTTCGAGCACCAGAATACATTCGCCCTGTCCGCTTGCGCGTTCCGCTTCGACGGCCGGTTTTTCCGCTAATTCGCTCGCGGTCGCCCGCGGCAACAACAATTTCACTTGAGTCCCCACGTTTGGTTCGCTTTTGATAATGACGTCGCCGCCTGATTGCTGGACGAAGCCGTAGACCATCGACAGTCCCAGACCGCTGCCTTCACCGACTCCCTTGGTCGTGTAGAACGGCTCGAAGGCGTGCTTGAGGACCTCTTCGGCCATCCCGATTCCGGTATCGCCGACCGTGATCTGCACATAATCGCCCGCCCTCATATCGTCGGTCAGGCGTTGGTCCGACTCCGAAATACGAGTGTTTTCGCAGCCGATCGAGAGGGTGCCGCCGCGTGGCATGGCATCGCGGGCGTTGATCGCCAAGTTCATCAGGGCGCTTTCCAATTGCGATGGATCGGCGCGGACTGGCCATAAATCATCCGGAAGATCGATATCTACCGCGATCGGTTCGCCGATCGTGCGTTGGAGCAGGTCTTCGGTTTCCGAAACAAGTCTTGCAAGATCGATTGCCTGGGGTTCCAGTTTTTGCCGCCGCGAAAAGGCGAGGAGTCGTTGCGTCAACTCGGCGCCCTGCGAAGCCGCGCGATCAATACTGGCTAACAAATTGTTTTCACCGATCTGATCGACCAGAAGTTCGGCGTTGCCACGAATGACCGCGAGCAAATTATTGAAGTCATGCGCCACGCCCCCCGTGAGTTGGCCGACCACCTCCATCTTTTGGGCGTGATGGAGTTGTTCGTCGCGGCGTCGCTCCTCGGTTACATCCTCAGCGATACCGACAATGCGGTAGACCGCCCCCTCTTTATTTTTGACCGGAAACGCGCGGTCTCTTATGTGGCGGATCGAACCGTCGGGACGAACGATGCACAGATCCGCTGAAAAGTGCCTGGGATCAATGTCCGCATGGCAGTCGAGAAATGCCAGCCATTTGCCGTCGGGAGACCACCCTGGACCGAAGTAGAGG
>JBFKGW010000226.1:0-5066 GCA_041633145.1 Alphaproteobacteria bacterium | reverse complement strand
GTGGGTGTCGAATTCGTTTGCGATCTTGCGACTCCGTAGGAGCTAAGGACGGCGTCGGGGCAATCAGGGCGACGAGGACCAAGTGCCGAGCGCGGGGACCGCGAGTGGAGGAGCGGCGGTCTTTAGACCGCCGTTTCTATTTGAACCGCTGATTCAGCTCCTCAAAACGACTGAAAATCGCGCAAAACCAGCCAGTCGTCCAGATCGGCCATAACCGGCACCGCGGCGGCGAAGCGGTTCGGCGGGCGCGCCGAAGCCGCCATCGCCCGGCCGGGTGGCCGCATGCGCGTCGGATTTGGCAATATCGGCAAGCCGCGCAAGCGGCTCGGTTTGGCGAATCGCTTCTGTGCGCATCGGGCGCGGATGCGCTTCGATACGCCGTCGTTCGACCGGGAATACCCCCGATCTGCCTAGCGGCCGGCGAAATTATTCGTTGATTAACTATAAGTAAGTAAACCAACGCCTGTCTGTTCTGGCATAATTTGCCAAAAATTTCGCCGCGTCGTCGTCAATGGGTAGCTGGGGCAGCGCTACCGGGCGGCGGCGGGACACACGATGATCTCAGGGGCACCAGCCGATGCGCACGCTCAAAGCCATTATTGTCGCAAGTCTCTTCGCTATGTTCGCCGCAGCGTCGGCGTCCGCGCAAGATCAAGCAGCCAGCTTCAACGCGCAGAACGCGACCGTACACCGCGGACCCGGCGGTCAAGCACTGACCTTGCCGTCGCAGGCCTCGCCCCCATCGGTCGTCGCCGACTTCCTGCGCGGCGAGGGGTTGAGCAACGCAAAAGTCGGCTCTCTCGTTCTGCAACGGCAGAGCTCTGTCGCACGCACCGGCCGCACTCATCTGCGCTTTCAGCAGCAGGTCGGCGACCTGACCGTACACGGCGCTTATGTGAAGGCGACGGTGAACAGCGACGGCCAGCTAATCCATTTGATCGAGGCGCTGGCGACGCCAGGCAATGTGCGGCCGGCCGTGATCGGCCCGCGCGAAGCGCTCGATGCCGCCATGGCCGAGAACCATCCCGGTATCGGCGTGATCGTCCGCGAAGCGCGGCGCAGCGGCAACCGGGTCGAATACACCGGCGACGACTTCTTCCATCGTGACCCGGGGGTCACCCGTGTGGCGATCGCGCTCACCAACGGGGCCTTACAGGAAGGTTATCTGGTCGAGACGTGGAGCGAAGACGGCAATCTGCTGCATCATACCCTGGTCGGCGCGAACGGCCGGGTGCTCAAGGTCGAGTTGCGCACCAACAACGACAGCTACAACATTTTTCCCGATCACCCAGGAAACAGCAACCAGACGGATACTGCGGGCCCCGGTGCCGGCAACGCCGAATCGCCCATCGGCTGGCTGTTTGCCATCATCCACAAGACAATCGATATCGCCGGCAATAACGTCAACGCCTATCTCGACCGGGATGCCAACAACGTCCCGGATAACGGCGGCACCAACGTGTCGGATGGCGTCTTCGATACCACGGCCGACTTGACGCTACAGCCGCTTGACTCGCAAAACCAGAATGTCGCGGTGCAAAATCTGTTTTATTTCAATAACATCATCCACGACAAATTGTACAAGCATGGCTTCGACGAAGCCGCCGGTAACTTCCAGGAAGACAATTTCGGCAACGGCGGTTTCGGCAGTGATTCGGTCTACGCCGAAGCGCAGGATGGCGGTGGCACCAACAACGCCAATTTTGCGACCCCGTCAGATGGCTTTAATCCGCGAATGCAGATGTTCCTGTGGGACGGCGCCGGCGACCGCCTGGTCGAAGTCACCGGCGGGCCAACTTATATCGCCAGCGGCGCTTTGTTCGGCGGCAGCCTGTTCAACAACCCGCTGACTGGCGATATCGCTGCCGCCAACGACGGGATCGGCACCACTACCGACGGCTGTGAGCCGATCGGCAACTCCGTCGGCGGCAAAATTGCGCTGATCGACCGCGGCAACTGCGACTTCGATATCAAGGTCAAGAACGCCCAGCTCGCCGGCGCCATCGGGGTCATCATCGCCAACAATCAGGGCGACAGCCTGGTAACCATGGGCGGCGATACGGTGACCGACGGCGTCACCATCGTCATTCCCGCGGTATTCGTCGGCCAGAGCGATGGCGCCGAGCTACGCACCACCTTGCCGAATGCGACCCTCAAAGAGAATCCGGAAGGCATCTTGGCACGCGACGGCGATCTCGATTCCGACATCATCTGGCACGAATACGGCCACGGCCTGACCTGGCGGATGATCGGCAGCATGGGCGGGTCGATGTCGGGCGCCATCGGCGAGGGTATGAGCGACGTGCTGGCGATTTTGATCAACAATGATGACAGGGTTGGCGAATATTCCACCGACGACCCGGTCGGCATCCGCAGCGCGCCCTATACGAATTACCCGCGCACCTACGGCCAATTCGGCGGCACCAGTGTCCACTTCGACGGCGAGATCTATGCCGCCACGATCTGGCGCCTGTGGGAGCTGTTCCAGACCGACGGCATTTCCCAGGACATCCTGTTCGATTACCTGATTGGCGGCATGAATTTCACGCCGTCGGGGCCGGCCTTCGAAGATATGCGCGACGGCATCCTCGCCGCCGCCGCCGGTACCGGGCACGAGTGCCAGATCTGGCAGGCCTTCGCGGCGTTCGGCGTCGGCGAAGGTGCCAACTACGTCGGCGGTTCCACCGTCAATGAATCGTTCGTCGTACCGGCCGAATACAGCGGCGGTTGCACTACGTCCAATACGCCGCCGGTTACCAACGACGCGATCGCCAACGGGCTCGAGGACGCTGCGTGGATCGCGATTTCGCTGAGCGGCACCGATAGCGACGGCGGCACCGTCACCCACTTCTCGCTCGCCCGCCTGCCGGCCAATGGTTCACTGTTTACGGACGATACATTGAGCGAAGCGGCTCAAATCAACTTCGACTACGCTGCGACGGCCCAGACGCGAACCCTCTATTTCGTGCCGGCGCTCAATTTCAATGGCGACGCCACCTTCCAGTTCGCCGCGCGCGATGACGGCGGCCTGCTCGATCCGACACCGGCGACCGCTACCATTACAGTTGCTCCGGTGAATGACCCGCCGATCGCACAGACGATTACCGATCAGACTCACCCCGAGGGGACTTTTGTATCGGTCGATGCCTCGACCACCGATATTGACGACGCCACGCTGACCTATAGTGCGACCGGTCTGCCCTTAGGATTGGGTATTGGCACCAATGATGGCCAAATCACAGGCACGATCGACGCGAACGCTGCTCAGGGCGGTCCGTTGGGCGACGGCGTTTACACCGTGGAGGTAACCGCCGACGACGGCGCCGCGCAGACGGTCTATCCGGCATTCACCTGGACAGTCACCGATAGCGGCGTCGATCCGAGTGCACCAGTTGCGCCGACCGGGGTAGCCGCTTTGGATCAAGGGGACGGTACCGCCCTTATCAGCTGGAGCCATGTCGGCCTAAATGTAACCGGTTTCGAAATCCGCCGCGAAAAGCGAACCGGGAAAGGCACGTGGAAGGGATTGGCTATTGTTGCTACGACTGATGCGATCGCGCGCAGCTATATCGATGCGAGCGGCAAGGGCACCTTCCGCTACCAGGTCCGTGCGCTCAACGGTGGTCAAACATCGGATTGGGCGCCGACACCCACCGAATGGGTCCCAGTTACCGTCACGACTGGTGGCGGCGGCGATACCGGCGATCCCGGCCCCGTCAATTGCAAACCAAAGAAGAACCACCATCTGCCGGAGTGCGGCGGTTCGGGTTAGGGTTCGACTAATTTATCCTTTCGCTCAATGAAACGGCCGGCCTTTGCCGGCCGTTTCTTTTCGGTTGAGCTCGGGCAAACTTTAGAACGACTGAAAGTCGCGCCAGATCAGCCAGTCTTCCAGATCGGCCATGACCGGCGTCGCAGCGGCGAAGCGGTCCGGCGCGGCGTCGAGCGCCGCCAACGCGGCTACGCCGAGGATCGCCAGGACCAGCCCGAAAACCATGCGGGTAGCGGGCTTCAAGGCGGCCGCTTTCAGCCGCTCCTGTGTGATCTGAGAGAACCGCAATTCGCCAAGTGCGGCGTCTGCCAAATTGCCGTACAGCGTGGTCATACCCCTCACTCCTTTGTTGCGCGTCGTGTCCGAAAACAGTGGAATCTCGCTTGGGTGTAGATATATTGAACGATGTTCAGTTTATTTATAGTGCATATCTGAACAATGTTCAATAGGCTAGCGGAAATTTTTTTGTGGATTTGAGGAACCGACGATGGCGCGCCGCTCCGATCACTCCCGCGAACAGCTAGCCGATATGGCCGTTGCCGCGGCGACCAAACTGGCCGAAGCCGACGGTCTGCGCGGTGTCACCGCGCGCGGTATTGCGCGCGAAATCGGCTATACGGTCGGCACCCTCTACAATGTGTTCGACAATCTCGACGATCTGCTGCGCCACATGAACGCGTCGACCATGGACGCGCTGTACGACCATGTGACGGCCGAGCCGGTCGACGCCGACCCCGAGGTGGCCTTGCGCGCGCTGGCGCAGCGTTACCTCGCCTTTGTCGGCGCGCATCCACGCCTGTGGTCGGCGGTGATCGAGTTCGAACCCCAGGACGGCGCGTCGACGCCCGCTTGGTACCGGCAAAAAGCGCAACGCCTGGTGCAATTGGGCGCGGACACGATCGCCGGCCTGTTCGGCCCGCGCGAGACCGCCGCGCGCTGGCGCCACGCCTATGTGCTGTGGAGCGCTTTGTACGGCGTCACCGCGCTAGCCCAGACCGCCAGCCTGCCCGAGGGCGAAACGCCCGATGCGCTGATCGACGCCCTGGTCACCACCTATATCGCCGGCCTCAAAGCGCGGCGGACGTAGCGTTGCTTCTCGGCCTATTTGCTGAGCGAAGTGTAGACGATGCGCACGAAGCGCTCGGGATTGAGGAAGCCGTCGCCCCACTCGCCGTCGAGCGCGGCGGTCGGCTTGGCGGCGATGACCTGTTCCACGGTCTTGCCGTCGGCGACCATCGGCTGGATGCCGTCGCGCGCGGCGATCAACATGCCGCGATAGGCCATCAGCTCGGCC
>JBFKGW010000225.1:0-5100 GCA_041633145.1 Alphaproteobacteria bacterium | reverse complement strand
GCGTCTGTTCGAACGCCAGCGTTTCCTCTTCCTTGAGCTTCAAATAACCGTCGATCAGATGGTCGGTGAACACGTCGCCCTTTTTGAGGAAGTCGCGGTCGCTATCCAATGCCGCCATCGCCTGGCGCAGCGAACTGCACACCGTCGGCACACCCTGCAACTCCTCGGGCGGCAGATCGTAGAGATCCTTGTCCATCGGATCGCCCGGATGGATCCTGTTTTCGATACCGTCGAGGCCAGCCATCAACATGGCGGAGAACGCCAGGTAGGGATTGGCTGTCGGGTCGGGGAAGCGTACTTCGACCCGCTTGCCGTTGGGACTGGCGGTGAACGGGATACGGCACGACGCCGAACGGTTGCGTGCCGAGTAGGCCAGCAGCACCGGCGCCTCGTAGCCCGGGATCAGCCGCTTGTAGCTATTGGTCCCCGGGTTGGAGAAGGCGTTGATTGCGCGCGCGTGGCGGATGATGCCGCCAATGTAATAGAGCGCTGATTCCGACAGGTCGGCATAGCCCGAACCGGCGAACAACGGTGCGCCCTCCTTCCAGATCGACTGGTGGACATGCATGCCCGAGCCATTGTCGTTGAGCACCGGCTTCGGCATGAAGGTCGCCGACTTGCCGTACTGGTGCGCGACCATCTGCACAACATATTTGTAGATCTGCATCTGGTCCGCCGTCTTCAGCAGCGTGTTGAACTTCTGACCCAACTCGTTCTGGCTCGGCGCCACCTCGTGATGGTGCTTCTCCATTTCCAAGCCCATGGCAGTCATCTGGGTCACCATTTCGGCGCGCAGATCGGTCATGGAATCGACCGGCGGTACCGGGAAATAGCCGCCCTTGATGCCCGGCCGGTGGCCGAAGTTGCCTTCAGGGAAGTCGTTGCCGGAGTTATAGGGGCCTTCGTCGCTGTCGATCTGATAGAAGGTCTGGTTCATCGAAACGTCGAAACGAACGTCGTCGAATACGAAGAACTCGGCTTCCGGTCCGAAATAGGCGGTATCGCCGACGCCTGAGGCCTTCAAGTGGGCTTCAGCCTTTTTCGCCACGCTGCGCGGATCGCGCGTGTAGGGCTCGCCGGTCGTCGGCTCGAGCACGTCGCAGAACAGGATTAACTGCGGTTGCGCGGTAAACGGATCCATGGTGGCCGACGCCGGATCGGGCATCAGCGTCATGTCGGACTCATTGATCGCTTTCCAGCCGGCGATCGACGAACCGTCGAACATGATACCGTCGGTAAAGAAATCTTCGTTGACAGTCGACACATGCTGCGCCGTGTGTTGCCACTTGCCCCGCGGGTCGGTGAAGCGGAGATCGACGAACTCAACATCGTTCTCCTTGATCATATCCATGACACTTTGGATATCGGACATCGTTTGATTACCCCTGTCGTTTGTCGTTAATCGGATCCGGTTGTGTGGTGTGCGTCGTCTGACGACCGATCGTCAGACGGCTGCGGCACCCCGTTCGCCGGTGCGAATACGGATTGCCTCGTCGATTGTCGAGACAAATATTTTGCCGTCGCCGATGCGGCCGGTTTGTGCCGCCTCTTGGATTGCCTCGATCGCCCGTTCGGCGAGGTTGTCGTCGATGACCAGCTCGATTTTCACCTTGGGCAGAAAGTCGACGACGTATTCGGCGCCGCGATAGAGCTCGGTATGGCCCTTCTGGCGACCGAACCCTTTGGCTTCGATGACCGTAAGCCCCTTCAGGCCGACCTCGTTCAAAGCTTCCTTCACTTCGTCGAGTTTGAACGGCTTGATGATCGCCTCAATTTTTTTCATGAACCTCGATCTTTCCATTGGCCGGCGGCACCACCGCGCGCGCACCGTGATGTTCTCAGCCATGCATAAGCATGATGTGTGCCAGTCGCCAAACTCTCCCGAAACAATGAAAACGACTTGGTTTGCGGTGGTTTATCGGAAGTTTTGTCAGGGTGATGCATAAAATGCCAGCACGGTGATGAAATTATAGGCAACGTTAGGGCGCCAAGGTCTCGGCGACCCGGGTCAGGGCGGTTCGGATATTATCGACCGAATTGGCATATGAAAACCGCACATAGCCTTCGCCCAAATGGCCGAAACTGGTGCCGGCGACCGTCGCCACGCCGGCTTCTTCTAGCAGCGTGTCCTGAATCTCGCGGGCGCTGCGGCCGGTGCCGGTGATGTTGGGGAAGGCGTAGAAGGCGCCGACCGGCGTGCGGCAGGAAAAGCCGGGGATCGCGTTCAGGCCATCGACGATAACGCCGCGCCGCTCATCGAATGCGGCGACCATTTCGTGCACCGAATCCTGCGGCCCTTCGAGCGCGGCGATACCGGCAAACTGGGTCGCTGCGTTGACACAAGAATGGCAGTTGATCGCCAGGCGCGTTGCCGGGTCGACCAGGGCTTCGGGCCATACCGCATATCCCAAGCGCCAGCCGGTCATCGCATAGGTCTTGCTCCAGCCGTCGAGCAGGATCAGCCGGTCGCGCAAACCGTCGAACGGCAACAGGCTGACATGCTCGTGGCCGTCATAGGTCATCTGCGAATAGATTTCGTCGGACAGGATCGCCACGTGGGGGTGGCGCTCAAGGCCGGCAACCAGCTTTTCCATCTCCGACCGCGGCACCGCGCCACCGGTCGGATTGGTCGGCGTGTTGAGGATCATCAGCCGGGTGTTGGGTGTGATCAGCGACAGCACCTCGTCGGCGTCGAAGGAAAAGTCCTTCTCCTCGATCAGCGGAATCGGCACCGCCTTGGCGCCCGAGTAATTGATCACCGATTCATAGATCGGGAAGCCCGGGTTGGGGTACATGATCTCGGCGCCCGGTTCGCCGAACATCAGAATGGCGAAGAACATCGTCACCTTGCCGCCGGGCACGCAAACGATGTGATCCGGGTCGACGGTGACGCCGCGATGGCGCTCGATATCGACGGCGACCGCCTGGCGCAGCGGCAGGATACCGGGCGCCGGCGTATAGCCGTGGTGGCCGTCGTGCAGCGCCTTCACCGCCGCCTCGACGATGTGGTCGGGGGTGCGAAAGTCGGGCTGGCCGATGCCGAGATTGATAATGTCGCGGCCCCGCTGGCGCAGTGCCTCGGCGCGAGCCAGCACTTCGAAGGCGGACTCGGTGCCCAACCGGGAGATGTTTTCGGCGAGTTGCAGCATGGAAAGTGCTCTTTAATTCCGCTTCGTTGCGTCAATATGTGACGGGCAGGGCGCACTATGGCGCAGCGTTGGGTTGCGGGCAAAAACTTTGATGGTGACCAAGCGCCATCACCGAAAGGTGAGGTGACGGCAGGCAGTACCTTTATATATAAAATACCTAATATACAAACGCCGCCAGGCCGGCCAACCTCGGGAATATGGAGATTCCGCCATGATCAATGCCGTTCGCGCAGCCGTTGTGTTCACTGCTCTCTTTGCCGTGGCGCCCCAGCCGGCGACGGCCCAATCGCCGAACGGATCTGACCTGGTGATCCGGCCGATCGAAGAGGTGTTCACCGACGGGCCGCCGCGCATCGCCGACCTGTCCGATCAGGACGGCACCTTGTTGTTCGTCTCCAGCGTCCCTCTGGCGTGCTCGGTGGTGTATGGCGAAACCCCGGAGTTTGGTCACGTGTCGGTCGACCAGGATATGGACGGCGGCGCCCATACCGACCACCACCCGGCGCTCACCGGCCTCAAGCCCGACACGCTGTATTACTACCGGGTGCAGGGCACGGCTGCCGACGGTACCTTGTACGCCAGCGCGGTGATGACCTTCCGCACGCCGAAGCAAGCGGCGGCGGGTCCGCTCAACCTGGCGAGCCTCGAGGCCGGCGCCCGCGTGGTGGCGGTCAGCAGCAACTATGGCGGCGCGCCGAATGACGGGTCGTGGGGCGCCAACAGCGCGATCGACGGCCAGCGCACCACAGCGTGGTCGACCAACGGCGACGGCGACGCCGGCTTCGTCGAGATCGCGCTGGCGCGCGAGGCCCAGCTCGGCGCGGTCGAAGTGTGGACCCGCACCATGAGCAACAACACCGCGCAGATCTATAAGTTCACCCTGACCACCGACCGCGGCGAGGTGCTCGGGCCGTTCGAGCTGCCCGACGCCGCGAAGCCCTACCGCTTCGAGGTCGACGTGACGGCGAAATCGCTGCGCCTCGACGTGGTCGCCAGCAATGGCGGCAATGTCGGCCTGGTTGAATTCGCCGCCTACGCCGCCAAATAAAGATCAGGCTTTCGGTCCGCTTGACGGCGACCGGCGCGGGGGACTACACACTCCCACTTCTCTGCGGTGGCTGTAGCTCAGTTGGTTAGAGCGCCTGGTTGTGGTCCAGGAGGCCGTGGGTTCAAATCCCATCAGCCACCCCATATTCCCATCACTATTCATTGCACTTCAAACCGCTCGCCGTTACGGCCCGGGATCGATTACCCGTTGGGCGATCGAGCAACGAAAGCCGCAGATCACCGCGCATCTGCGGCGTTCAGTCGCCATACCCGAAAGTTCAGCACTGCGGCGAACCCCACCCAACAGGCATACGGAAGCAACAAGTACGCGGCCAATTCATTGAGGCGATGGAAAAGCACGATTGTCACGATGATAAAAACTAGTAAGGCAATGATTTCTACGAACGCCCAATCGGGGCGGTGCAGGCGAAAAAAAATCACCGACCAAAGCCCGTTGAGGACAAGCTGCAGGGCATATACGACAAGTGCGGCCGTCACACCGTCCGAGCTGTCAGCCTGCCATACGAGCCAGCCGGAAACGGCAATCATGATGTACAGCACCAGCCAGACTGGCCCGAACAGCCAATCGGGCGGACGCCAGGACGGCTTGCAGAGTTCGCGATACCAGGCGCCGGGACGAAACACCACGCCGGGCGTCGCCGCCGCCGCGCACGCCAGCACGAATAGCATTAAAGATGGGATCGCCTGAGCGGACATCACCGACATATATGGTTCTGACGAAGTTGCGGTCCATTCGGGTGGTCGAATTCGCACCCTCAGGGTCTAGCGAACTTCAGTCTTGGACGTCCTTCAGGGCGAGCGAGATGGCGGCGCCGACGAGAGCAAATATGGATAAAACGCCGATCGCTACTTCGAAGCCAATGGCGAGCAGCCCGCCGGAGAG
>JBFKGW010000224.1:0-5129 GCA_041633145.1 Alphaproteobacteria bacterium | reverse complement strand
TCCCCCAGCGAGGGGTAGGGTTAGGGAGGGAGGGTAAATTGAAGCAATACCGCGCTACGGCCGGATCAGCTGGACCTCCTCGACCTTGCCGCCCTGGAACGCCCAGTGGGAATAGGTGCCGGGCACGTCGCCATTGGCGTCGAAATCCTGCGTGCCGGCGGCGCCCTGGTAGTTGATGTCCTCGCCACGCTCGAGTGCCGCTTTGGCTTGGGCGAATTGGCCCGGACCAAATTCGGCGCCTGGCGGTCCGGCGACTTGGCGCAACGCATCGCGCACTGCCGTGCCGTCGGTCGACCCTGCCTTCTGGATCGCCAACGCCAGTAGAATGGCGGCGTCGTAGGCGGAATCGATGAACGGCTGCGGCGGTAGTTCGCCATACTTGGTTTCGTACATTTCACGGAATTTCTTCGCCGTTGCGCTGTCCGGGTCGGCGCTCGGCGCGGTTCCGAAGGTGCCGTCGAGCGGCGCACCGATCGCTTCGCCGACTTCGTTCGCCTTCATGCCGTCGGTGAATACGAAATTATCGAATACACCCCCTTCCAGCGACTGGCGCAGAATGGGGATGCCGTCGCCGGGATAGCCGATCAAGACCAGCGTGTCGGCGCCGCCATCCTTGGCCTTTTGCAGCTCGCCGCGATAGGACGCTTGTTTTTCCTCATACGCGATCATGCTGGTAATCTCGCCGCCGAAAGATTTTTCCAGCGCTTCGGCGAGACCCTGGCCGTAGTCGTTGTTGACGTAGATCACGCTGACCTTATCGATGCCTTGCTGTTTCATCACGTTGGCCAGGATCACGCCTTGCAGGGCGTCGTGCGGCACGGTGCGGAACAGGAAATCGTTGTCGGCTAGCGTGGTAATCACCGGCGACGTCGATGCATTCGAGATTTGCGGCACCTTTTCGACCGCCGATACCGAGGTGGCGACCGGGATCGTTACGCCGCTGCCCAAGGCACCGATCAGTCCCGCGACCCGTTCGGTCGAAACCAGACGCTTGGCCGCGTCGACGCCGGCCTGCGCGGTGGTTTGGGTGTCGCCGATCACGAGTCCGAGGTCACCGCCGAGGACGCCACCGGCGGCGTTGACTTCGTCGACCGCCAGCCGCACGCCGTTGATCGAGGCCTCGCCGTAGACCTGCAGCGCCCCGGTCGTCGCCATCAGCGCGCCGATCTTGGCGGTTGGCCGTGGCCCCGGCGTGCTGTCTTCGAAGATAATGGCGATCACGACAAGCACGACAATCGCGATGCCGACAATGATCGAAGTAATCGAGGTGGTTTTCATTGGAGTATCCCCGCTGTTTTGCCTTGAACCGCCATGCAGTCGGCGCCCCGGCAGGGCGCAGGCGACCGGGGGTGCCGTTGGCCGACGATATCGCTTCGCCAGTTCCGAGACAAGGCGCACGGCGGGTGCACCTGTGAGTCGACAGGTTGACGTTGGCGAACCGGCGCGATCACGATCGGTTGGGAACCTATTAACCTCAGTACTATACTCTAAGGCGTAGGTAGCTCGAGCAATGCACGAAGACCTGACGCTGAAATCTGAACCCGACGCGCCGGCGCACGCCTGCGAAGTTACCGTCCTGATGCCCTGCCTGAACGAAGCGGAGACCATCGGCATTTGCGTCGAAAAGGCGCTCGCCTGTTTGGCCGAGCAAAATATCGACGGCGAAGTTCTGGTGGCCGACAACGGCAGCACCGACGGGTCCCAGGACATCGCCCGCGACCTGGGCGCCCGCGTCGTCGCGGTTCCCGAGCGCGGCTATGGCAGCGCCTTGCGTGGCGGTATTGCTGCGGCTCGCGGGCGCTATGTCATTATGGCGGACGCCGACGACAGCTACGACTTCACCGCCCTGGCGCCGTTCGTCGACAAACTGCGCGAGGGCTACGAGCTGGTCATGGGCAACCGCTTCAAGGGCGGCATTAAACCCGGCGCCATGCCGCTGCTCCACCGCTATCTTGGCAATCCGGTGCTCACTGCCATCGGCCGGCAGTTCTACGGCAGCCCGATCGGCGATTTCCATTGCGGCCTGCGCGGCTTCGATCGTCAGGCGGTGCTCGGCCTGGGCCTGACCACCAGCGGCATGGAATTCGCCAGCGAAATGGTGGTCAAGGCGACGCTGCAACAGCTCAAGATCACCGAGGTGCCGGCGACGCTTTCAACCGACGGCCGCTCGCGGCCGCCGCATTTGCGCAGCTGGCGCGACGGCTGGCGCCACTTGCGGTTCCTGCTGCTGTTCTCGCCGCGCTGGCTGTTTCTCTACCCCGGCCTGGCCTTGATGATCATCGGCCTGGTCTCGCTGGTCTGGCTGCTGCCCGGACCGCGGCAGATCGGCAATGTCACCCTCGACGTCCATACCCTGGTGTTCAGCGCTGCCGCGATTATCTGCGGCTTTCAGGCGGTCGCCTTCGGCGTTTTATCGAAGTCGTTTGCCATCGACGCCAAGATTCTGCCCGAGGACCCGTTGACCGCACGGTTCAAAGGGCTGTTCAGCCTGGAGATCGGTCTGCTGATCGGCGCTGTCTTGCTGATCGCCGGTTTCGCGACGGCGCTCTACGCGGTCGGCGCCTGGGGCCAGACATCGTTTAGCGAGCTCGACCCGGTGTTCGCCATGCGCATCGTCGTGCCGTCGGTGACCGCCATGGTGCTCGGCTTGCAAATCATCTTCTCGAGCCTGTTCTACAGCATCCTCGGGCTGATCCGCCAATAACGCTACCCGTCTCCCGCATCTAGCGCGGCAGCTCTTCGGCGTTCACCCGGTAGAGCCGGAAAGTCGATGCCAGATGGGCCGGCAATTCGACCGGTGTGAGCCATGCCGGCGGCGCCCGGTCGATCAGCCGGCTGTGCAGGTTGGCGGCGTCGCCGCGGGGGTATTGCTCGAAACTGCCGGTGCAAACCAGAACCAAGTCGATGCCGCGCGCACGGATAACGGCGGCGGCATCGGCGTCCGACGTGGCGTGGAACAGCCGGGCCGTATCGGTCATCGACGCCAGGTTGGTGTAGGGCGCCCCGACGACGTTATAGGGCGTGCGCCAGACGATTTCCGCCCCCCAGTTCAGGTAAGTGAACAGCGTGTCGCCGTTTTGCCCGCCTTGGTAAGTATCGGCCAGGTACTCGCTGACCGCCTGAACATTGCAGAGGCGGCGGTGCTCAGCCTGATTGATCAGAACGCCCCGGCTGCCAGGCGCTGGCGCGGTGCGGTCCGACTTGGCGGTTCCGGTGCCAACGACGATCGCCGTCGCCATCAGGGGGCCGAAGATCACCACCGTCGCCGCCATCGCGCGGAGGCGAACCCGCTGATTGGCGAACGAGAAAGCGCCATCCCATCGCCAGGCGGCGACGATGGTCATCAGGAAGGGCAGCAGCGCCAGCGCTTGCACAAAACTAATCCAGCGCACGGCGTTCAGCGCCAGTGGCAAATAGAGCAGCAAGCCGAGGATCAGCACGGCGAAAACATTGCGTAGTTCGGCCGGCGCCGACTTCCAGCGCCACGCCATGAACGCCAGCGCGATCAGCGCCGGGCCGATATTGGCGAAGAATACTTGCGCCGCCGCCCGGGTCACCGGCCAGACCGGTTGGAACTCGATATTGTTGCGCAACCATTGATCGATGAGCGGCGAGTCGACAGCGATCAATGGCGCCTGGAAAAAGCGGGGGAACACCAGCGCAATGGCGGCGATCGAGACGATGCCGACGACGGCGAGCGTGATAAAGCGGGCAACATGTTCGTTGTCGATAGCGATCCGGCGCATCGCTGCGCGCACCCCGAACCACGCGGCCGCAACCGCCGCGCCGACAAACCAGTGGACGACCGATAGCCGCTCATAGAACGGCGATAACCATTCGACCGGCGGCCGTTCGACGGCCAGCGCCAGGGTAAACGCGATCACCAGGCCGACCACGTAGCCCGACAGATGGCGGTCGAACGGTTTGCCGCGCCACAGCCACAGCAGGGCCAGCGCGCTGCCGCCGAAGGTCGCCGCCACGACCTCGACGATGCCGACCCAGATTGCCGTGCCGGCGACCAGGCCGGCGGCCACCGCGGCGCGCGAGCTCGCCTGGCCGCTCGCCAGGCGGACCAATATGGCGATCAGAGTAAAAAACAGCAGGGCGATCAGGCCGTGGTGGTCCGGGTTGCCCGGCCGGAACGTGCCGTTCAACAGGCTGAACAAGGGGAATATCGCGAAGCCGAGCAGGAACCCGCCCGGCCCCAGCACCGGCCGGGTGCCCCACGACCAGACCGGCACCAGCACCAGCAACAGCGCCGGCCCGACCAGACTGCCCCAGATGAACAGGGCGTGATGAAAATCGGTGAAGGCGCTGCCGATCCAGGCGCCGGCGAACAGGATCGCGTCGAGCGGCCGCGTCCAGTGGATCAGCTCGCCATAGGGCGCGTTGGTGCGCAGATCGAAGGCGTCGTACCAGTTGCCGGCCTCGTACAGATGCAGCACCCGACGCAGCCGCATGTAGCTGTCGGCGCCGTTGAGGTGACCGTCGAGCACCGGGTTCTGGAAGACGAACACGGCGACCGTCTGGGCGGCGAGGGTGATGAGAACCGCAAGCAGGACGGTGTTTCGGCTGTGCATGGCGATCCGGTCTCGGGCGCACGGGGCGCGGGGCGTCGCGGCGGCCATCCGCCACGACCCGCTAGCTACAATATACCGGTTAACAAATCGAACCGCGGCTCAACAATCGGTTAGGCGGTTTGGTCGCGGTCACGCCGCCAGTTGCCGCTGCGCCCGCCGGCGGGCAATCTCGGCCTCGGCGGCGGCGATGCGGGCACGGTAGAGGGCGCGGGCCGACAAATACATGCGGATCTCGTCGGCGAGGCCGCGGCGGCGCAGCTCATAATACCGCGCCGCACCGCTGTTGAGCGGGCCGGCGAGGTGTCGCTTGGCCGCAAGCCGCTCGCGCGCAGCATGTTTGGCCTTGTCCCAGGCGGCGGCGGCGAAATAGCGCGCGCTGGCGATCTCAGCGATCAGGGCGTCTTCGGTGGAGCAGGGCAGCCGGCTCACGCCGCCGTCCCGGCCCGCTGCGCGCGATAATTGGCAAAGGCCTCCCAGTCGGCGGCGTCGGCCTTCAAGTGGCCGAGGGTGTAGCTGAGATTGGCGATGGCGTCGCCGAGAGGGCCGGCC
>JBFKGW010000223.1:0-5147 GCA_041633145.1 Alphaproteobacteria bacterium | reverse complement strand
GCTGATCGCCACGCTCACGGTCAACGGCATCGGCGCTACCGAACAAACTGATACGCATACGCTCACCGGTACCGAAGCCGACAACATTACCGACTACAACAACCTCTACCTTAGGGTCAGTCGGCAAGGTGATACCGGCGGTCCACCTGGCAATCGCCGCTCACTGGTCGTCGACTTCGCTGAACTCGAGGTGCCCGACGCGGCGGCCGTCGTCAATGCCGGTTTGGCAAGTGAGACCAATAGCGCTTTTGGCACGACGCCGGCGAAGACCGTACAGGTCGGTCAGGCGGAGGAGTCAGACGCTGCGCTCGCCGGTGCTGCGGTCCGCTTGGTCACTATCGGATTTGGCGGCGAAAGCGCTACATCGCAACCCGTTGGTCATCGCAAAACTGTCTCGGTCGGCGTCGCATTGGAAGCCGAAACCGTACTGTTGGCCACAGCGCAAAGATCGATCAGCGTTGGGTTAGCGACCGAACCAAATTCAGCGCTCGGGGCGGCGCATAGCAAGGCCGTTGCGGTTGGCATCGTGTCCGAACCGGATGCTGCCCTTTCGGTCACGCCAGCGCGCTCAGTCGTGGTCGGTGTTGCGGGCCAGGCTGACGCGGCGCTCGCCCTTTCTCAGGCGACCGAGCTCGCTATTGCGGCGGAAAGCGATGTCGCGAATGGCGTTCAGGCGCAACGAGCCGTTGCAGTTGCCGTCGCAAGCGATGCCGCGAGTGCGCTTGCGATCACGCCTGCTCGGTTGCTGGCGCTAAACCTGGCAAGCGACAGCGAACAAGCTGTCGCTGTCGGCCTTGCGAAAACGGTTCGATTGGGCGTCGCCGGCGCGGCGGACGTCAGTTCGCCGATACAGCCACTCCGTATCGTACCGTTTGGCGGTGCCGTTGAAGGCGACAGCGCCCAACCGGTTGCCGCGCGGCGCGTCGTTATCGCCGGCCTTGCAATCGATAGCCAAATTGCGCTTCCCGTCGGGCGCTCCAAGGCAAGAGCGGTCGGCACTGCCAACGAAAGTGATTTCGCGCTCGTAATTGGTACCGCCGGTGGTTATGTCGGCATCGGCAACACCGATTTACCCGCGTCGTCTACCCTACACGCGTCTCTGGCCGCCGCTCGGTCGGTCGATCTGGAATTAAGTGCGAACCGAATCGTCGGTCACGATATTTCAGCAAGCCGAACGCTCACGGAGGATCTCGGAGCGAACCGGGATCCGAACACGGCGCTCGAAAGCGAGGTCGACTCAGCATGACCAAGGAAAACCAGAACGTCGTTATTCGCTCCGGCGATACCCATACGCTGACCGTTACGGTCGACGACGGCGCAACGCCACCCGCCGTGGTCGACATTACCGGCGCCACCATCTGGTGGTGGGCGTCGCGGCTTAGCTCGAACGGTAAGTTCTCGGCGACTGCGACGTTGCAGAAAGACAATGCCGGCACCGGAGGTATCACGATCACCGACGCGCTGAACGGCGAGTTCCAGGTCACCCTGGCGCCGGCTGATACCGCCACCTTGGCGGGCGAGTTCTACCACGAAGCGCAGATCAGAGACGGCTCGGGCAATATCTCAACGGTTCTGACCGGCACTTTGACCATTAAGCGCGATCTGGTTACGGCGACCTAGGAGACCAGCATGGCAATTATTGTCGGCACCGATTCCTACGTTTCGGTGGCGGACGCCGATACCTACTGGACGGACCGCAACAATCTCGACTGGGCCACGGCTGACGTTGCCGACAAGGAAAAGGCGCTGCGCGATGCCACGGTGTCCATCGACGGCTCCTACGAAGGGCGGTGGATTGGTCAGCACCCCGGCAGCAGCGCGCAAGTGCTGGCGTGGCCGCGCAATAATGCGCGCGACAGCGAAGGCCGCGACGTGACAGGTATACCGCAGCGGGTCAAAGACGCCACGTCGCGCCTCGCGCTAGAGGCGTTGAGCGCCTTCCTGGTGTCTGCCGAGGAACGCGACGGACGGATCCAGCGGGCCAAGGTGGGGCCGCTCGACGTGACCTATTTCGCTGACGCCGCGGCCGGCAAATCGTTTCCGTTCCTCGATCTGATGCTGACGCCGTTGCTCCGTCCTTCCGGCAAGCTGAGGCGCGTTTGACTGCTCTACAACCTTTCAGATGCACGGCGCAGCTCAAGAATGCGGTGTGGGGCAGTGAGCCCGAATTGTTGACCCTATGGCACGGTGAGGCGGTGCCAGTGCGGCCGGGCGACCGCGTGCGGTTCTACGAACCGGCTGACGGCACCCTGATATTTGTCGCGATCGACGACGGCGCAGCTACTGTGGAGCAAACCGATGGCAACCCTTGATGCGCTGTTTCCCGGCCTGGCCGCGCGCCTGATCGAGCGCTTCGGGGCTACTGCATCGCTCGAGACTGTCGCCAAAACCGACGATCTGGCGACCGGTAAGGTCACAGAGTCGGTGTCCGCTAACAGCGTTAAGATCACACCGCCAGAGCCCTTTTCGGTCGGCCTTATCGACGGCACGTTGATCGAAGCCGGTGACATGACGACGCTGGTTGCGGCCCAGGGGTTGAGCGCAGCTCCGGTTGGCAATCGTGACCGCTTGGTGTTCGCCAACGAGGCCTGGCAAATCGTCACCGTCGACCCGATCTATAGCGGCGATTCGGTGGCCGCCTATCGGGTGCAATTGCGACGTTAGGTATCGTCGGTCTTTGGCCGGTTCGCAAAGCGCGGGCGCGATTCGACCTTGTTGCGAACTTCTGACGCCCGCTTGATCCGCTTGGAGAGCGCAGAAACCTTCGTGAGCAACTCTTCGACCGGCATGATGAACGGTAACTCGATCTCGCCGACAAACAGGCGCACAGCAATTTCCTTATCATTGCGTCCTTTGGTGAACTCGATCCGGTCGGCCGGCAGCGCATTGCGGGGGCCGGCGACCTTCTCGGTATCGAGCTCGTCGCGGTTCGACCATTCCTTGGCCAGACCAATCAGCGGCGGCAAAAGGGCGGTGATCGTTTGCGCGTTCACCGCGACTGCGAGCTTCTGGCCCTCGCTATCCTCCAGCGCCATGGCGATGGCGTCGTCCTTGACGTCGCCGTGGAACGACACTTTGGACAATCCGTGGGCGGTGTTGTTTTCCATACCTTAGCTTACTAGCGAAAGCGGAAGGGCAGCGCCGCGGCGCTGCCCTAGCTCGCTTGTTCGATTTGTGGTTGTGCCTATTCCGTCGCCACGCCTAGGTGGTAATCCACGGTGTAGACCACTTGGTCTGTGACCGGTTTGTTGGCGGCCGCTTCGAGGGTCGCGTCCGCTTCGGCGTCGGCGGTGTCTGCAACGGTTTGCGCTTCTTCAGCCGCTGCGACCGCGGCCTCGGCATCCGCTTCAGCCGTATCCACAGCTTCTGCGGCATCGGCAAAGTTCTGCTCCGCTGCTGCGACGTCGGTTTCGGCCGCATCGACCGTTTCTGCTGCGGTCGCCGCGGCATCCGCCGCTTCGGTAGCCGCGGCCTCGGCTGCGGCGAGGCTCTCTTGGGCCTCGGTCAATGTCGCCGCCGCTTCGGTTACGGCCGCACTGGCCGCTTCCTGTGCTTCGGCGTTGAGGCCGACCTCCGACGCCGCTGCGATCGCGTCGTTCAGAGCGGCCTCCGCGTCGTGGGCGGTTTGCTCTGCTTCGGTCAACGCCGCTTGCGCGTCGGTTAGATTAGTTTGTGCAGCTTCCGCATCGGTCGCGGCGTCGGTGAGCGCTTGCTGGGCGGCGGCCAAATCTTGTTCAGCCAGCGCCGCTTCGGCTTCAGCTGTGGCGATCGCCGCGACCGCGTCTGCAGCCGCTTCGTGGGCAAGATCGGCCGTGTCCTGAGCTTCGTTCGCGAAGGCGCGTTCTTCTTGATACAATCGCGCCAGTCCAACTGTGGAGTTGAGCGAAGCGTTTTGTAGCGCGTTCTCGTTGGCGTGCAGCCAGGCGTTCAGGCGGCCCAGTTGCGACGGGTGGGCGAAGTCGAAACCGTCAATCGTCAGGAAATCCTTCTTTTTTTCCTTGCTGGGCTTTTCTTTTTCGCCATTTCGCGACGAGAAGCTGAAGCTCGACCAATCGCCGCCGCCGCGATGGGCAACCGCGGTGCTGCTGCCGCCGGCGTTGTTGCTGCCGGAGGATTTGCCACCGCCGGATCCGCCGCCGGACTTACCGCCGCCAGAACCGCCGCCGCCGGACGAGCTGCTTGATTTGCTGCCGCTGGATTTGCTGCTGCGCTTGCTCGAACTTTTGCCGCCCTTGTTGCCGCCTTTATTACCGCCTTTGGCGGCCTGGGCGGATTTTTCCTCGAGCGAAATGGTGTCGGTATCGAGACCGATCGGCGCCGCCACCAGGGCAAACGCAAACAATAAGGTGAGGCCGAGCGGGCCGAAACGCGTAGACATCGCTAATCTCCATGTTTTACGCCGGGCTGGCCCGCCGGCGTCGGCGTGCCGTAGCGGGGGTCCCGGAATTAAAAAATCGGCGTGGAGTTTCGCTGCAACGCGTTGAACAAGTAATTAAAGTCCGCGAGACTTGTATAATTTGGAAAAATTAAATAGTTCATCTAGATAATACATCAATTTTTTTTCTTTATTTAATTAAAATTATTTTTGAATTTCCGCCTTGTTCCCAATACATCGACCAGTGCGGTAGCGCGATCGGGAGACCCATGACCACGAATATTCGCGACTTCGCCCGCGCGCTCGACCGCGCGGCCGCAACACTGCCGGCCGAGAAGGTCTTGCGCGCCAAACAACAGCTGGCGGAAGCCGCGCTCAACCGCCTCGTCGCGCGCACGCCAGCCGCAACCGGGCATGCCCGCGCCAACTGGCAGGTAAGTCTGGGTAGTCCGGCGATCGGCGTCGTCGCCGGTGCCGATCCGTCGGGCGCCGATACGCTGGCCAAGGGTGTGGCGGCGATCAAGGCCGACCGCAGCCCGTTTGCCACCGTGTGGATCACCAACAACGCGCCTTATATCCAGACCCTGGAGCAGGGCGGCGTGGAGCGGCCGCCGGCCGCCATGCTGGCGCTCACCGCCGCCGAACTGCGCCGCAAGTAAGAGACGACACCCTATGAGCTTCGCCGCCACCGCCGCCACCATCCGCCAGCGCTTCGCCAGCGAATTTGCGCTGGTCCGCGCCGCAGTGCCGGTAGCCTATGCCAACCGCCAGT
>JBFKGW010000222.1:0-5152 GCA_041633145.1 Alphaproteobacteria bacterium | reverse complement strand
CGGCGCTCATCGAGGTCGACGAGCGCCGCATCGCGGCTTTTGGCTTGTTTTGGCGCTTCGTTCACCCCGTCGCCCCTTGCCAGTGTCGCCTGTCCGTTAACCATTTACAGCGAGCCCGTTTTTCGCCTGTCAAACAAGGGTACACCCGAGCCCGCCAAAGGTTTCAGGGGAGATAAAAAATTATTGCGTCAAGAGTTTGACGGAAATTCAGAGCCCGCAGACCTGTTTCGGGGCGAGCTGGCAGATAGTGCGGTCGCCACAATGGCGGCGCGCGTGCAACGCGCAGAAAACTTGAGGATTATCGCTTCGGTCCAACCGTTGCGCGCGCGGCCTGTGTGTCGACGGTCTCAGCAAGGCGCAGCAGTTTGGAACTCAGTTTCACGCCGGCCCGGTTGGCTGCGCCGACATTGACCTCGATGCGGCTGCGGTCATCCGCTTCGGTCAGGCCGACGATCCCGCCCGCGCTGGCGAATTTATTGAAATCGGCAACGGTCAGAACGGGCAGCCCCGCAACGGCGTCCAACACAGTGGTGAGCCGATCGGCCTCCGACTCGCTGACGAATAAAACGTGGCAGGCGGCGGCGTTGTCCAAATCGGTGATCGCCGTGGTGACCAATTTTCTTGCACCGATCTGCTTGCCGTTCAGCGACTCCAAGGCGGCACCAAACGGATCGCGGCCGAGGACGCATATGCGCACCGGCGTGTCGATGGCGCCGAAGGCGGACTCGGGCCAGGTCGCAAACTTCGCCAGATTGAACAGGATCGCCGCCTTGATCAGGTATTCGCGGGAAACCCGCTGGCCGGCACGTTCGGCCGAATAGGCAGCCGTGCTGACGGCGGCCGGCGCGGCGGCGGAATCGGCGCGCGCGCTTGGCACGCTCGACAAGGCGATGATGCCAGCAGCGAGGAACACGAGGATATAGCGGAGCAACGCACAGACGAGCATCGTTGCGATCTCGAGCGGCAGGCCGGCATTGTCCGATCGCACGTACATCGCGGTCACACCAATATGTTCGCGTTGACCGAAATGACGGGATCGACGACCAACGTCGCCGTTTGCGATCCGACGGCTTGCGAATAAATGTGATTGCCGCCGCCATCCACGCCGCCGTAGCTCCAGCCGCTACCGGCATGGAGGCCGTCACCAGTGTCACCCAAGATGGCCAGCGTATTGTTGTTGTCGGTAATTTCGAGGACATCCTGCGCGCTCAATGTAATCGTCGCATCGTTTTGCAAATCGACGATCTCGAGCCCCGAAAGTTTGCCGGCGAACGTTGTAAAGTCGGCATCGTCGCCGTCGACGCGCAGCGTATCGCTGCCGTTTTTGCCGTCGACCTTGGCGTCGGCACTGTCCCAAACCAGTACGTCGTCGCCTTGACCGCCGTCGAGCCGGTCGCTGCCAGCGCCGCCATCGATGACATCATTGCCGGCGAAGCCGTGGACGATGTCGTTGCCCGACGTACCGGCAAGGGTATCATCGCCGGCCGTTCCGTTGATGACCGTGACGCCGTCACCCGATCCGCTTTCGCCGCCGATCGTCGGTCGCAACAGAGCCGCCGACAAGCCGAATTCGGCATCGAGCCCCTCGTCGGTTTCGCCCTCGCCGACCGACAACGGTACATCCAAGCCGAAAATTTCGGTGTCGGTTTGGTCGCCGCTCGCGGCATCGGCGTTGTTGGTTTCGGCTTTCTCGGTCAGCGATTGGGGATCGATAAAGGATAGGTCGCCGGCCTCGCCGCTCGCCGAGCTCGAGTCCGGGGTCTCGACATCGGTATTTTCCGGCTCGGCTTCGGTTTCTTCGTCCTGATCGTCCTCGGTGTTCTCGTCTTCCTCGGGTTGCGCCCTGCGGGCCTGTGCTTGACGGAACGCCGTCTGCACGACTTCACCAACGGTCGGCCGCGCAAAACCGCTCAACTCCAGGCCGAGCAGATCTCCAAGACCATAGGCTGTCAGATCGGCTGGAAAATCGTGCTCGTGGAGCAGCGGTGCCGGCAAATCGTCGTCATGAAACACAGGGACCGGCAGATCGTCGTCGTGAAACGACGGCGCCGGCAGATCGTCGTCATCAAAGGACGGGAAGGACGGTTCCGAGAATCCTGCCTGGCCCCGGGTATCGGCACCGAGGTCGAACGGCAAGTCCAGCAAACGCTCCAAGCCCAACAACGACGAATCGGCACGCCCGCCATCGGCAGCAGCGACATTCAGATTGGCTAAATTTGTGCCGATCTGAGCCGCTGGCGATGTCACCGAGTCAGAGCTCGAGCGTTCGTTCGCCTGCGCGAGCTGTGTCCCCGGGGTGCCATGTTCTACGTGTTCTTCCATTGGCCGGTTATCCTGGCGCGGCACTTGCCGCCAAACCTAAATAACCGAACGAATATTTCAGTCAATAATTTCTTATTGAGAGATTAAAACAAAAAAACAAGAGTAATTATTATTTTTATTTACATATAATACAATATATATTGAATTTCTGCGCTTTTCAGACGATATTTACTCTGGCGCATGGCCGTCTGGCGGGGTTCGGGCGGCCGGATTTATCCAGGCAAATTGATGCGAAAGAGGGAAATTACCCAGCGTTCGGCGAATTCGGACGGCGTCGCAACGCGCTACGCCAGAACCTCCAGAATTCGCCCAAGCGCCGAGTGCGCAAATTTCCGACTGAGCAAGGCGGCTTAGCACTGGTTGGCCGCTAAACCGGCAGAGCCGCCGCCGACTGGTCACGGCGCTCGGCGGTCTGTTCGGTTGCCGGGCCAGCCAGTCCGGCTTGGCCTTCTTGGCGCGGCGCATCCTCGCCGCCTGCCGTCTTTTCTGCAGATTGGGCCCGCACGCGCGACGCCGGCAGGCGGATCGTGACATGAGTGCCGGTGCCGACACTGCTTTTTAGGTCCAGCTTGCCGCCGTGCATTTCGACAAACGACTTGACCAACGGCAGCCCCAAGCCGGTCCCGTCATGAGAGCGGCGGAACACATTCTCGGCCTGGCCAAACGGTGTCAGAACGTGGCTGATCTGTTCCGGCGCGATACCGATACCGGTGTCGGTGACGGCGAGGAAGAAATCGCTCTCCGGTTTGGCCTTGGCCTGCACGATGATTTCGCCGCCTGCGGGCGTGAACTTGATGGAGTTTGATAGCAGGTTCAACAGACTGCGCTTTAACAAATGCTCGTCGCCGTACACATGCGGCAGGCCGCTCATCGCGTCGACCCTGAAATCGATCTTGCTATTGGCCGCGCGCTCGCTCAGCATCTGGACGCATTCATCGATCACTTGCGCGATATCGACGACTTCTTCATTCAATTTCGCACTACCGGATTCGATCTTCGACAAATCGAGGATGTTGTTGATGACACCCAGCAGGTGCTTGCCGCCGACCTGAATACCTTGCGTATACTCGCGGTAGTTATCGTGACCCAGCGGCCCCAGCGGCTCGCTCATCATGAAATCCGAGAAACCAAGAATGGCATTCAGCGGCGTCCGCAGTTCGTGGCTCATATGCGCCAGAAATTCGCTTTTCATGCGGCTCGCCGATTCCGCCTCGTAGCGGGCGGCGTTGAGCTCGGTTTTGTGGGCTTCGGTTTCGGCCAGCATGTTGTTGAAGCCGTCAACCAGGGCGCCCAATTCATCGTTGCCGTATCGTTTCGCGCGCAGCGCATAGTTTCGGTTTCGCGCGACCGATTGCATGGTTTCCAACAGCTCGTGAATCGGACTGGTTACTTGCTTCTGCAGTCGCGCGGCGAGCAGCCAGGCTAGAAAAACGGCGATCGCGATTATCAGCAAGACAACGATTAAATAGGTTTCGATGGTCGCGTAGATCTGAGCCAGGCTCGAACGAATATAGATCGCGCCGATGGTCTCGTCCTCGAACCGCACCGGACCGTAGAGATCGACCGAAACAGGCGACCAGGACAGCGAATAGATCGCGCCATCGTTTCCGGCCGGCAACGCCTGGACGTTCGGCGCCAGTCCCTCGAGCCACTCGGGGCGGCCTACCTGGCCACCAAACCGAGCAAACTGTTTGCCGTCGAGCGTATAGAGCGAGGCGGATTCAATATTCGGGCGGGCGCCCAGCGCGCCAAGCGTTTCCTGCGCCGCTATCCAGTCGTTGAACAGAATCGCCGCGGTCGAGTTGCTGCTGGTAATTTGCGCAATGGCGGTTAATTCCTGCACCAGCGCGCGCCGATAATTGTTGATCTCCAAGGCAACGAAAAGCACCGACGCCAAGACCAAAACGATGGTCGTCGTTATGACAGCGATCGCCGTAACTTTATAACGGACTGGCAGGTTCGCGAGCATATCAACGGGCCGGGCGATGCGCTGCTTGGGTAGTGACCGTGTCGGCCAGCCGCAGCAATTTCGAGCTCAGAGTGAGTCCTGCCTGTTCGGCGGCGCCGAGATTGATCTCGATGCGGCTGCGATTGTCGACTTCCTTGAGGGCGATGATGCCGCCGGAACTGGCAAACCGCCCCATGTCGGCGACCGTCAGGATCGGCAGCTTGCCGACGTAATCGAGAATTGTCGGCAAGCGGGATTCTTCGGAGGCGCTGACGAACATGATATGGCATTGCGGCGCGCTCTCGACGCTGGCAATGCGTTTGGTTGCAAGCGGGCGATGGCGAACCTGCTTGCCGTTCAGCGAATCCAGCGCCGCACCGAAGGGGTCGTCGCCTAGCACGCAGACGCGTAGCGGCGCGCCCGGATGGCCGAACGCGCTATCCGGCCAGGATGCAAACTTGGCAAAGTTAAACAGGATCGCCGCTTTAATCAGATATTCACGGCTGATCTCCGGCACGGTCGCCTCGGCCTCTTGTTTTACCGCCGGCGAAACGCTCGCCCGCTGCGCAACGGCTTCCGTGTCGGCGGTGACGGTCGATGCCGTCCCACCGTCCGCGCGCGCCATCGCGATAGTTGCCAGGGCAATCAAGCTACCAGCGAGGCCGGCGATCGCGACATTGCGCATCGCGGTGGTAACGGCCGTTGCGGCTTGGATCTTATGTTGCTTGATCGCCATCGCCGCTACACTAAAATATTCGCGTTGGCCGACATGTCGGGATCGACAACAAGTGTCGCGGTGTCGGGACCGACGACCTGGGTGTAAATTTGATTGCCGTTGCCGTCGACGCCGCCATCGGTCCAGCCGGTACCGGCATCGACGGT
>JBFKGW010000221.1:0-5198 GCA_041633145.1 Alphaproteobacteria bacterium | reverse complement strand
GCCGATGGCAGACAAGCTGGGCAAGTTGGGGTTGACGTCGGCGCTGATCGTCGACGGCGCGGAGCTTGATCGTAATTTCATGCTGGCGACGCGAAATATCCCGGGCATCGATCTACTGCCGGAAAAAGGCGCCAACGTTTTCGATATTCTGCGCCGCGATACCCTGGTGCTGACCCGCCAGGCGGTAGAACAAATACAGGAGCGCCTGCGATGAGCAGCTCTCGTAAGCCGCGCGGCCGCATCGCGGTGTCGCCGGAACGGATGTACGACCTGGTGCGCTATCCGGTGATCACCGAGAAATCGACGCTGGTCTCGGAGCACAATCAAGTGGTGTTCCGCGTGCCACTGGATGCGACGAAACCGGAAATCCGCGCCGCGGTCGAAGGCCTGTTCGGCGTCAAGGTCGACGGCGTGAACACAATTCGCCAGGTCGGCAAGACCAAGCGCTGGCGTGGCCGTCCGGGGCGTACGTCGGATTACAAAAAAGCGCTGGTTCGCCTCGCCGAGGGCGAATCGATCGATATTTCTTCGGGCGTCTAGGGGACTAAGCGATGGCACTGAAGCAATATAAGCCGAATACGCCGGGCCAGCGGGGGCTGGTGTTGGTCGATCGCTCCGCGTTGTGGAAAGGCGATCCGGTCAAGCAACTCACCGAAGGGTTGTCGAAAAAGGGTGGCCGCAACAACGCCGGTCGTATCACCGCGCGCCGTCGCGGCGGCGGCCATAAGCGGCTCTATCGAAAGATCGATTTCAAGCGCGCCAAGTTCGACGTTCCGGCAACGGTGGAACGGGTTGAATACGACCCCAATCGCAGCGCCTTCATCGCCTTGATCAAATATCAGGACGGCGAACAAAGTTATATTCTGGCGCCGCAACGGCTCAACGTTGGCGATACCGTGGTCTCTGGCGAGCGCGCCGATATCAAGCCGGGCAATGCCATGCCGCTGCGCTCGATCCCGATTGGCACGATTGTGCACAACGTCGAGCTCAAAGCAGCGGGTGGTGGCAAGCTGGCGCGCGCCGGCGGCACCTATGTGCAGCTGGTCGGCCGTGATCAAGGCTACGCGCTGTTGAAGCTAACCTCTGGCGAAGTACGCATGGTGCGCGCCGAATGTATGGCGACGATCGGCGCGGTATCGAACGCCGATAAATCGAACATCAAGCTGGGCAAGGCGGGACGCAAACGCTGGCTGGGCAAGCGCCCATCGGTGCGCGGCGTCGCCATGAACCCAATCGATCATCCCCACGGCGGCGGCGAGGGACGGACCTCTGGAGGCCGTCACCCGGTGACACCGTGGGGCAAACCGACGAAGGGCAAGCGCACCCGGTCGAATAAACAGACCGACCGCTTGATCCTCCGCCGGCGGGCTAAGTAAGGGAGACCCAGGGTGGCACGTTCCATTTGGAAAGGACCGTTCGTCGACAGCTATCTGCTGAAGAAGGCAGAAGCTGTTCGCGCCTCGGGACGCAATGACGTGATCAAGACGTGGTCGCGGCGGTCGACGATTTTGCCGCAGTTCGTCGGCCTCACTTTTGGCGTCCACAACGGTCAGAAATTCATCCCGGTTCTGGTGACGGAAAATATGGTCGGTCACAAGTTCGGCGAGTTTTCGCCGACGCGCACCTATTACGGCCACGCCGCCGACCGCAAGGCGAGGCGGGCATAGTCATGGGCAAGAAATCGGCAGCTCGGCGTTCCGCCGATAACGAAGCCAGGGCGGTGGTCCGCTCGCTGCGGATCAGCCCCCAGAAACTCAATCTGGTGGCGCAGTCGATCCGTGGCAAAGATGTGCAGACGGCGTTGAACGATCTCGAGTTCTCGCGCCGCCGTATCGCCCATCAGGTCAAGGCTGGTCTCGAAAGCGCGATCGCCAATGCAGAGAACAACCATCAACTCGACGTCGATCGGCTGATCGTTGCCGAAGCGACTGTCGGCAAGGGCATGGTGATGAAGCGCTGGCGTCCCCGGGCACGCGGTCGGGTGGCGCGAATTCTTAAGCCTTTCAGTAGTTTAACGCTGGTCGTGCGCGAGCAGGAGGAGGCATCGTAATGGGCCAAAAGGTCAACCCAATTGGACTTCGGCTCGGTATCAACCGCACCTGGGATTCGCGCTGGTATGCCGGCGGCGAGGCTTACGGCTCGCTGTTGCTGGAAGATCTGGAGCTGCGCAAATTCCTCGATGAGCGTCTCGCCGGCGCTGGCGTCAGCCGGGTGATTATCGAGCGGCCGGCCAAAAAGGCGCGAATCACTATTCACACCGCGCGTCCCGGCGTCGTCATTGGCAAGAAGGGCGCCGATATCGAGAAACTGCGCGTTGATCTGGCGGCGCGGACAGGCTCGGAGGTGAGCCTGAACATTGTCGAGGTTCGTAAGCCAGAAATCGACGCCGCTTTGGTGGCGGAGAACATCGCGCAGCAACTCGAGCGCCGGGTCGGCTTCCGCCGGGCGATGAAGCGCTCGGTGCAGAATGCCATGCGATTGGGCGCCGAGGGCGTCCGCGTGATGTGTGGCGGCCGCTTGGGCGGCGCCGAAATCGCCCGCACCGAGCAGTATCTCGAGGGTAAGGTGCCGCTTCACACGTTGCGCGCCGACGTGCAGTACGGCACTGCCACGGCGATGACCACCTACGGCACCTGCGGCGTCAAGGTGTGGGTCTATCGCGGCGACATCATGGAACACGATCCGATGGCTCAAGACCGTCGGGCCGACCAACAACCGTCGAGCGCCGGACCGCAGCGCCAAGCGGCGCAATAGGTAGCTGAACGATGCTTGCTCCCAAACGAACCAAGTTTCGTAAACAACAAAAGGGCCGCCTGCACGGCTTGGCGTCGTCGGGCACCACCTTGAACTTTGGCTCCTATGGCCTCAAGGCGGTGACGCCTGGTCGCGTGACAGCACGCCAAATCGAGGCGGCGCGGCGCGCGATGACCCGCCACATGCGCCGGGCCGGGCGCGTGTGGATCCGCATTTTTCCTGACGTGCCGGTCAGCACCAAACCGGCCGAAGTTCGCATGGGTAAGGGTAAGGGGACACCCGAATATTGGATGGTGCGCATCAAGCCGGGCCGGGTGATGTTCGAGCTCGACGGCGTGTCGCCGGAGGTTGCCGAAGAGGCGTTCCGCCTCGCCGCGGCCAAACTCCCGGTGCAGACGCGCATGGTCAGCCGGTTGGCAGGGTAGGTGGATCGTGAAGATCGACGAATTTCGCTCCAAGAGCGACGACCAACTACAGGATCAAATTCGCGACCTGAAGAAGGAAGCGTTCAACCTGCGTTTTCAAAAAGCTAGTGGGCAACTCGAGAACACCGCGCGGCAACGCCAAGTGCGGCGCGACATCGCCCGGGCCAAGACCGTTCTCGGCGAACGGCAAAACGCGAAGTAATCGACGGGAGTTCGGAAGAGATGCCGCGACGTGTTCTTACCGGTACGGTGGTTAGCGACAAGATGGAGAAGACCGTGGTGGTCCGCATCGATCGCCGGGTTATGCATCCGCTGTACAAGAAAATCATCACACGGTCGAAAAAATACGCCGCACATGACGAGACCAATAATTTGGTGGTCGGTGACATGGTGCGGATTCGCGAATGCCGGCCGATTTCGCGCAACAAGCACTTTGAAGTGATCGAAAAAGTTGGCGCATAGCCGGCGGACGCAAGAGGACAACAGGCTATGATTCAGATGCAAACCAACCTCTCGGTCGCCGACAACAGCGGCGCTCGGCGGGTGCAGTGCATCAAGGTGCTCGGCGGTTCGAAGCACATGACCGCCGGTGTTGGCGACGTCATCGTTGTTTCCGTCAAGGAAGCGATTCCACGCGGCCGCGTGAAGAAGGGCGAAATCCATCGAGCGCTCATCGTGCGCACGAAAAGCGATATTCATCGTGACGACGGCAGCACGATCCGCTTCGACCGCAACGCAGCGGTATTGCTCGATGCTCAAGGCGAGCCGATCGGCACCCGTATCTTCGGCCCCGTGACGCGCGAACTTCGGGCCAAGCGCTATATGAAGATCGTCTCGCTCGCGCCGGAGGTTTTGTAGATGGCGGCCAAGAAGGACAAAAAGATCAAGCTGCGGATTCGCCGTGGCGACAACGTGGTCGTCATCAGCGGCCGCGATAAGGGTAAAACGGGCGAAGTTTTACGGGTCGACGGTGCGCGCAATCGCGTGCTGGTGCAGGGCGTCAATATGATGAAGCGGCACCAGCGTCCGACCCAGACATCGCCCGGCGGCATCAACGACTTCGAGGCGATGATCCATACCTCGAACGTCGCCCTGGTGGATCCCAAAACCAACGAGCCAACGCGGGTTGGTTTCAAGACCCTCGACGATGGCCGCAAGGTGCGTGTGGCCATGCGGTCGGGTGAGGTCATTGACGGGTAGGTGGACGATGACGGCACGTTTGACTGAAATATACGACACGGCCCTGAAGCCGAAGCTGAAGGAACAATTCAGCTATAGCAACGACCACCAGGTTCCGCGGTTGGAAAAGATCGTGGTGAATATGGGGGTCGGCGAAGGCGCGCAGGATTCGAAAAAGGTGGACTCCGCCTTGAGCGAGCTGACGCTGATCGCCGGGCAGAAACCGGTGATTTGCCGGGCGCGCCGGTCGGTCGCCAACTTCAAACTGCGCGAGGGAATGCCGATTGGCTGCAAGGTCACCCTGCGCGGCGAGCGGATGTACGAATTTCTCGATCGTCTGATCACGATCGCGCTGCCGCGGGTCCGCGATTTTCGGGGCCTAAGCGCAAACAGCTTCGACGGTCGAGGCAATTTTGCACTGGGGCTGCGCGAGCAGATTGTATTTCCGGAAATCAACTACGACGAAATCGACGAAATCCGGGGCCTGAACATTGTCATTTGCACCACTGCGAATTCGGACGACGAAGCGCGCGAGTTACTGCGCGGCTTCGAAATGCCGATCAACAGCTAAGCGCCGATAAAGGACGACGACGTATGGCGAAAAAGAGTTCGATCGAACGAAACAAGAAGCGGCGCGCGATGGCCGCGCGGTTCGAAAACAAGCGTGCCGAGTTAAAGGCGATTGCCGACGATCAATCGCGCAGCCCCGAAGAGCGGTTTGCGGCCCGCATGAAGCTCGCCAAGCTGCCGCGCAATTCCTCGAAGGTTCGCGTGCGCAATCGCTGCGAATTGACCGGGCGCCCGCGCGGTGTGTACCGGAAATTCAAGATGTCGCGCATT
>JBFKGW010000220.1:0-5204 GCA_041633145.1 Alphaproteobacteria bacterium | reverse complement strand
GGGGAAGATCACCGCTTCGCTGTCGCTCGTCTCCGCTACGTCCGGGACGCTGGCCACGCGAATGTCCCCCTGTTCGACAAGCAGCTCTTCGACGATCAGCGGACCAGAGATAATGCTCCACGAATCGAGCGACACGCGGATGCGGCCGATGGTGCCCGAGGTGTCGGCGTCGGGCAGCGCGACGGTGAGCCGCTCGGCCGAGAATGTCGAAATCTGCCCAATCGAAAATGCAACGTCACCTTCGATTTCAATCGTACCGCCAATCGATGTTTCGATCGCAAATATCAGAAACGCGCGCTGGCGCGTCTCATCGGTGAAGATAAACACCCCAACGCCGGCCAGCAGTGCAGCCACGACACCCAAGACAACCAAGATTTTATAACGACGCTTCACCGGCCTATTTCACCTATTACGCTCGTCGTGCACTTGCAGCCTCACAGCAACGCGCGCACGCGCCGCCGCAACTCTGGCACAACCTCGGCCGCGAACCATGGATTGTTGCGCTGCCACGCGGTGGTGCGCCAGCTCGGGTGCGGCAGCGGTAAATAATCAGGCAGAAAGTCGCGCCACGCCCGCACGGTCTCGGTCATCGAGCGTTTCGGCGTTGCCGCCAAATAATGGTTGATGGCGTAGCTGCCGACCACCAGGCAAAGCTCGACCGCCGGCATGGCGGCGCGCACCGGCGCGTGCCACAACGGCGCGCATTCGGGGCGCGGCGGCAGGTCGCCACCACGCTCGAACCGCCCCGGATAACAGAACCCCATGGGCATGATGGCGATCCGCGTCTCGTCGTAGAAGGTGTCGCGGTCAACATCGAGCCAGCCGCGCAGCCGGTCACCCGAGGGATCGTTAAACGATAGGCCGGTCTTGTGCACCGCGGTACCTGGCGCCTGGCTGATGATCATGACCCGTGCGGTGGTGCTGCCCCGCACCACCGGCCGCGGGCCCAGCGGCAGGTGCTCGGCGCAGACGCTACAGGTGCGTATATCGGCGAGCAGGCTCTGCAATACCGCGTCGTCGTCGGTTTGGGCCAACGCTTTCATTGGGCGATATGCGCGCGCAGCGCATCGACGAAGGCCGGCACGACCTCGGTCGCCGGACCATAGCGGGCTTCGTGAAATAGAGTGGCGCCTTCCGACCGTTCGAGGTTCAACTCGATGGTCTGGGCGCCGGCGCGGCGTGCTTCCTCGACGAAGCCGGCGGCCGGATAAACATTGCCCGAGGTGCCGATGGAAATGAACAGCCCGCACCGGCTAAGCGCCGCTAAAATACGGTCCATCTGTAGCGGCATCTCGCCGAACCAAACGACGTGCGGGCGCATACCGCCAGCCTCGCCGCAGTTGGCACAGGTCATATCGGTGCGCAGGTCGTTCAGGCCGCTGACCACATGACCGCAGTGGTGACACTGGGATTTGCTGAGCTCGCCGTGCATATGAATGAGGTTTTGCGTGCCGCCGCGCTCGTGCAAGTCGTCGATATTCTGGCTCACCACCAGTACCTCGTTCGGCCAAAATGCCTCCAGATCGCCCAGCGCCTTGTGCGCGGCGTTGGGCGCCACCGCTGGATCCATCAACTGTTGGCGGCGCACATTATAGAACTCGAGCACCCGCTCGGGATCGCGGCGAAACGCCTCGGGGGTAGCGACGTCCTCGATACGGTGCTTCGCCCAGATGCCGTCAGGATCGCGAAACGTGGCGAGGCCCGATTCCTTGGAAATGCCCGCACCCGTCAGGATAACAATGGAATCGGTCGCGGTAACGTGTTCGAGAACGCTCATGGTCGGGCACCGGTAATTTTCCTATATCCAACCGGCACCGTAGCGTCCGCCGCACCATCGCGAAAGCCGGTGAGTCGGAAATGCACCAGGTTGACCATTGGAGTTGATTGCTTTGCGCGTTTTGTTCGTTTGCACCGGAAACATCTGCCGCTCGCCAACCGTACAAGCCGTGTTCCGCCATTTTGCCGCGGAAGCCAAGCTCGACACGCAAGCCGACTCCGCCGGCACCCGTGGCTTTTATTTCGGCGCGCGCCCGGATGCGCGTGCGGTTCGCGCCGACAATACAACACAAACCCGAGCTAAGCCTCTCCTCATACTTCGAGACGCTCGCTAACGCTCGCTCCTCAGTATGAGGCATTCTTATTTTGGCCAAATCAATGTCCTCACCCTGAGGAGGGCCGATAGGCCCGTCTCGAAGGGTGAGGCGGAGCCCTGAAACGCTGCGGACTATTAGCCTTCCAACGGATAAACCGCTTCTGGCGAATAGACCGCGCCGGACCGGCCGGTGCGGCTCGAAAAAAGCACGAACGAATCGACCGATATGGCTGGCAGAGCAAAGCCGCTGTGGGTGGCGATAAACTCCTCAGCGGGCGCCAACCGTACATCCTTGCAGCGGGCCAAAGTAATGTGGGCGTGGAAGTTGCGGCTGTCCGGCTCGAGCCCGGCACGCACGCACGCCGCCTCGACTTTTTCCTGCAAGCGGCCCAGCGGTTCGGACTGTTCAAGGCCAACCCATAGCGTGCGCACCCTTCCGCGTGACCCGAAGGTGCCCAGTTCGGATAATCGAATATCGAACGGCGAAGCGGCGATGCGCGACAGCTCGGCGTCGATCTCAGCCGCCATCGGCGGCTCCACCTGACCGATGAAGCGTAGGGTCACGTGCATGTTTTCCGGCGGCACCCAGCGGGCGCCGGGCAACGGTGCACGCACCAGGGCCAGCCGTTCGCGCACCGCTTCGGGCAGCGCCAACGCCGCAAAAAGTCGAATCATTTGCTGTCCTGCCGTCAGTCCTCGAGGAACAGGCTCAACACGCCGGTATAGGTATAGAGCCGGCCGTTGGAAATTTCACCATTGCCGAAAAAGCCGACCACGGGAATATCGCCCAGCGCCTCGCGGATCATCGTCAGCTCCTGCGAGCCGGGCCCGAACTGATTGGGGCCGCGCGCGATACAGCTATGATAGACGCCGCCGCGAATGTTCGCGCCAGCGCGCCCTTTCAGCGAATCAAGCATGCGCGTCATGTCTTCGACGGCGCTGGCGCTATCACGCCGCACGAACATGATCTGATCGCCCTCGGCAAACTCGGCGCCGATCGCCAGCCAACCCCGGTTGGCATCGATGCCCATCAAATTGCGCACCATGTAGTCGCCGGTATCTGAGCCCGGTACCGGCAGCGCCGCATGGATATAGCCGGCAATCCGCTGCAGATCGCGCGCCAAGAGGTCGCCGATGTCTTCCTTGAAAACATCGAGCGCCAACCGCCCGTCGAGCTCGGTGATGATCTGCTCGTCCATCGCGGTGATGGTGTGAAGCTCGCCGATCGGCGAGCAGCCCTGGGTGAGGCCGGTCGCCACCGGCACGGCCTCGCCGAACAACACGCCCGACACGCCGCCGCCGGTGGTGGTGCCGGTAATTTGGCCGGCCTGCGTCGCCGCGCTGGTCAGGCCGCCGACCAAAAATGCCTCTGTCGATTCCGCCACCGCCGGCACCAGCGACAAAACGCCAGCGCCGCGCGGGTCGGCGTGAACGATCGCAAACCGCGGATGCTGCGCGGCGATCCAATTGGACAGCGTCGGCAAAGTGCTGTCACCGCCCTCGAGGGCGGTAACCGGCGGCATCAGTCGGTAGTCCTCGGCCGCCACATCCAACGCCATCAGCGCCATCGCCGGGGTGTCGAAATATTCCACGCCGGTGGCGCAGATCGCCGGCGCGACCGCGCCGGTCCAATCCGACAGTCCCGTGCGCTGGCGCAGTTGGCCAAGAATGTCATCGAGATCGCCAGCCAGCGGTTCGGTTACGTAGAGCAGTCCGAGACCGCCAGTTTCCGACGGCCAGTCTGCGAGGCACCAGTCGACCAGGCTCTGCCACCCCTGCCACTGGGTAATCGGGCCGTCCCGGGTCACCCCGGCATGGGCATAGGCAAACGAACTCATGACCGTGTTCCGCTAGCTAACGGCTTTGCGCCTGCGAGGGTTGTTCCAAATCGGCCAACGCCCGCAGAACATACGGGGTAAACCGTTCGACAATGACGCGCACGCCCGCCGGATTGGGGTGGATGCCGTCGGCTTGATTGAGCGTTGGCTCGGCCGCCACGCCATCGAGGAAGAACGGATAAAAGACAACCCCGTGCCGTTTGGCAAGCCGCGGATAGACCGCTTCGAATGCCTCACCGTAGGCGCGGCCCAGGTTCGGCGGCGCCAGCATGCCGGCGAGCACCGCCGGTATTCCTTTGTCGGCCAGTTTACTCAGGATCGCGTCGAGATTGGCCTCCATCGCCGCCGGGTCGAGGCCGCGCAAGCCGTCGTTCGACCCCAGCTCGACAATCACCAGATCGGGCGCATCGGCGAGCACCCAGTCGAGCCGCGCCAGACCGCCGGCGGTAGTGTCGCCCGAGACGCCGGCATTGACCACCCGGGCGCTTACCCCGGCGTCCCGCAACGCCGCTTCGAGCTGGGCGGGAAAGGAATCATTAGTGACAACACCGAAGCCGGAGATCAGGCTGTCGCCGAGGGCAACAATCACAGTCTCGTCATCCGCCGCCGCAGCCGTTGCGTATAAGCTGGCAGGCGGCGCCGCGAGGGTCCACAGTGCGAACCCAGCAAGGGCGGCGAAACGCCATACAGCGCCGCCATTGATTGCGGCGCCACGGCGGCCATATCGTGGGGCAACGCCTCTTTTTCGCCGCACCGACGGGGTATAGGTAGAAAGGTACAACCAACGCGTCATGATGGACCTATCCGATCCGCAACAATTGCCGACCCGCGACACCATTCCGGCCGACCAGCCGATCGTCGCGTTAACCGACGTTCACCTTCATTTGGCGAGTGCGGGCGGCGAGGTCAACATATTGCGCGGCCTCAACTTGTCGGTCGCCGCCGGTGAGACCATCGGCATTGTCGGGCCGTCGGGCTCGGGCAAATCGACCATGATGATGGTGATCGCCGGGCTCGAGCGGCCGACCAGCGGCGCCGTGCGGGTCGTCGGGCACGACCTACCGGGGATGAGCGAGGATGCGCTGGCGCTGTTCCGCCGCCGCTCGGTTGGCATCGTGTTCCAGGCCTTTCATCTGGTGCCGACCATGACGGCGATCGAGAACGTGGCGGTACCTTTGGAGTTCGCGCGCGTCGAAGACGCCTTCGAAAAGGCCAAGGCGAGCCTCGAGACCGTGGGACTAGGCGACCGCCTGGCCCATTACCCGTCGCAGCTG
>JBFKGW010000219.1:0-5208 GCA_041633145.1 Alphaproteobacteria bacterium | reverse complement strand
GCTGCGGGCGCTCGATCAGCCGATGTATAAAGCTATCGCCGTCGCGCCGATCCCCGACGAAGGTCTCGGTCGGGCGATAAACGACCGGCTGCGCCGGGCGGCGACGCCACCCGGATAGGGTTAACGGCGGCGGTCCGCATGCTTGCCGGCGATTTGTCGAAGGATTACATCTTGGTCCATGAGCATTGCCGCCAAGGACACGCTGCCGCCGCTACCGGCCGGATTTCTCGATGAACTCGCCGCCATTGTCGGCAATGCGGGCATCATCACCGATCCCGCGGACATGGCGCCCTATCTGGAGGAGACCCGCGGCCTCTACCAAGGCGCGAGCCCGGCCGTCGTGCGGCCAGCCAGCACCGAAGAAGTCGCCAACGTGGTGCGCGCCTGCGCCACCGCCAACGTCGCCATGGTGCCGCAAGGCGGCAACACGGGCTTGTGCGGCGGCGGGGTGGCGAGCGGCGAGATCATCATCAATTTGGCGCGCATGAACCAGGTACGCGCGGTCGACCCGTTCAACTACACCATGACCGTCGATGCGGGTTGCATCCTGGCCGACCTGCAACGGGTCGCCGAGGACAACGATCGGCTGTTCCCATTGAGCCTCGGCGCCGAGGGCTCGTGCCAGATCGGCGGCAACCTTGCGACCAACGCCGGCGGCACCTCGGTGTTGCGCTACGGCAATACCCGCGAGCTGACGCTGGGTCTGGAAGTGGTGCTGCCGGACGGCCAAATCTGGGACGGCCTAACCGGCCTGCGCAAGGACAATACCGGCTACGACCTGAAACATCTCTTCATCGGCGCGGAAGGCACCCTGGGCATCATCACCGGCGCGGTGCTGAAATTGTTCCCCTTGCCGCGCGAGCGGCATACCGCCTTCGTCGCCTTGGACCAGGTTGAGTCGGTGCTCGAACTGCTCAGCCGGGCGCGCCGGGCGAGCGCCGACACGGTGGCGACCTTCGAGCTGATCCCGCGCATCGGCCTCGACCTGTCGCTCAAGCACATGCCCGAGACGGTCGATCCCCTGGCCAAGCGGCATGACTGGTACGCGCTGATCGAATTCGAAAGCGGCGAGAGCGGCAGCGGGCTCGGCGCGGCGCTGGAAGCCTTTCTGGCGGCGGCGCTGGAGGACGGCCTGGTGGTCGACGCCACGATCGCCCAGTCGGGGGCGCAACGCCAGCGATTGTGGTTCGTGCGCGAGGCCATGGTCTTGGCGCAGACGCCGGAAGGCGCCAGCATCAAGAACGACATCTCGGTGCCGATCTCGAAGGTGCCGGAGTTCATTCGCCGCGCCGACGCCGCGGTGACCGCCAAGTGCCCCGGCGTCCGCCCGGTCGCGTTCGGCCATATCGGCGACGGCAACGTGCACTACAACTTGCAGCAGCCGGTCGGCGCCGACGACGCCGAATTCCTCGCCCGCTGGGACGAGCTGACCGAGGTGGTGATCGATGTGGTGCGCGAGCTGGGTGGCAGTTTCAGTGCGGAACATGGTATCGGTTTGCTCAAGGTGCGCGAGTTGGCCGACTTCAAGTCGCCAGTCGAATTGGAGCTGATGCGCACCGTGAAAAACGCGCTCGACCCCAAGGGCCTGATGAACCCCGGCAAGGTCTTGTGAGCACGATAAATTTGTGAGCGAGAGCCGCCGATGACCGATTACCACGCGCCCGTCAAAGATATGCGCTTCGTCCTCGACGAACTGTGCGACCTCGAAGGTTTGAACGGCCTGCCTTCGTTCGCCGAGGTGACGCCCGATCTGGTCGATCACATTCTCAACGAGTCGGCCCGCTTCACCGGCCAAGTGGTGGCGCCGCTCAACCGCAGCGGCGACCAGCAGGCCTCGGTGCTCAACGGCTCCGAGGTGCGCACGCCCGACGGCTTCAAGGAAGCCTACGCCCGGTTCGTCGAAGGCGGCTGGAACGGCACGCCGTTCGAGCCCGAGCATGGCGGCATGGGTCTGCCCTGGGCGGTCACCACGGCGCTGCAGGAAATGTGGCAGTCGGCCAATCTGGCGTGGTCGCTGTGTCCGCTGCTGACCATCGGCGCCATCGAGGCGCTGATCGCCCATGCGACGAACGAGCTGCGCGCGGTTTACCTGGCAAAGCTGGTGAGCGGCGAGTGGGCGGGCACGATGAACCTCACCGAGCCGCAGGCCGGCACCGATTTGAGCCTGCTCAAGGCCCGCGCGGTGCGCGACGGCGACCACTACCGCATCACCGGCCAGAAGATCTTCATCACCTATGGCGAGCAGGACTTCACCGACAACATCATTCACCTGGTGTTGGCGCGCCTGCCCGACGCGCCGCCGGGGGTCAAAGGCATCAGCCTGTTCCTGGTGCCGAAATACCTGGTCAACGGGGACGGCAGCCTGGGTGAGCGCAACGATGTCTACGCCGTCAACCTGGAGCACAAGCTCGGCATCCACGCCAGCCCAACCTGCGTCATGGCCTATGGCGACAATGGCGGCGCCGTCGGCTATTTGATCGGCGAAGAGCATGACGGCCTGCGCTGCATGTTCACCATGATGAACAACGCGCGCCTCAATGTCGGCCTGCAAGGGGTGGCAATCGGCGAGCGCGCCTACCAGCAGGCGGTCGAGTACGCCAAGACACGGGTGCAATCGACACCGGTCGCCGGCGGCGACGGCGCGGCGACGATTATCCAGCACCCCGATGTGCGCCGCATGCTGATGATGATGCGGGCGCAGATCGAGGCGATGCGGGCGATCGCATACTACACCAATTCGGCGCTCGACGTGTCGCGCCACCACGGCGACGCCGACGTGCGGCGGCGCAATCACGCGCGCATGGAGCTGCTCACCCCGGTGGTCAAGGCGTGGTGCACCGATCTTGGCGTCGATATCGCCTCGATCGGCGTGCAGGTGCACGGCGGCATGGGCTTCATCGAGGAGACCGGCGCTGCGCAGCACCTGCGCGATTCCCGCATCGCGCCGATCTACGAGGGCACCAACGGCATCCAGGCGATCGATTTGTTGGGTCGCAAGCTGTTGCGCGACGGCGGCGGCGCCATGAGTGAGCTGCTCGACGAGATGGAACGGATCGATGCCGATCTTCTGGCGAGCGAGGATGCCGATTGCCGGGCGGTGCAGAAATCGCTAGCCGAAGGCCGTACCGCGCTGCGGCAGGCCACCGAATGGCTGCTCGACCCGAAGAACAACGACATCGACAGCAAATTCGCCGGCGCGACGCCGTTTTTGCACCTGACCGGCACCGTGGTCGGCGGCTGGCTGATGGCCCGTGCGGCGCTGGTGGCCCGCGGCAAAGCGGGCAATGGCGGCGACCGGTCGTTCCTCGAGGCGAAGATGATCACCGCGCGGTTCTACGCCGACCATGTGCTGCCGCGCGTCCATGCGCTGTTGCCGCAGATCACGCAAGGCAGCGGCTCGGTCTTGGCGTTGGCCGAAGATCAGTTTTAGAAAAATATTGTTCGCTCTGTGACGGCGGTCACAGACGGATAGCGGTCGACAGCATTATGTTTTGATCATTGCTCCTTTGCCAGGAAGCAAGCATTCCCCAAGACGGCGGGCCGGACAGATAGTTCAGCCCGCCGTTCGCCATTCCGCGCCACCGCGAAACCTGCTTCAATTGCTCGATTTATCGGCCTGCGGGCCTAATTAAGTTCGTTCGAATTATTGCAACAGCGGGGAACCTTCATGAGCGCACCGATCGATTACTATTTCGCCTGCATCTCGCCTTGGTCCTACTTGGCGGTCGACGAACTCAAGCGCGTCGCCGACGGCCATGGGCGCGCCATTGCCTTCAAACCGATCGATGTCGGGCGCGCGTGGGGCGAAACCGGCGGCGGCCGACCGCTCGGTGACCGGCCGCAAGTACTGCAGGATTATCGCCTGATCGAGCTGCCGCGCTGGGCCGACTGGCGCGGCACCGAGATCAACCCCGAGCCCAAGCACTTCCCGGTGCCCTACCAGCTGTCGTCCAACGTCATCATCGCGGCGCGCCAGACCGGCGCCGACCCCTACCCGCTGACGCGCGCGCTGATGCGTGGGTGCTGGGTCGATGAGCTGGATATCTCCGATGGCGAAACCGTTAGCAAAATCGCCGACGGCGTCGGTCTCGACGGCGGCGCCCTGCTGGCCGCGGCGGAAACGCCAGCGGTCGCCGACGAGATGGCCGCCAACACCGACGCGCTGCTCGCCGCCGGCGGCTGGAGCGTGCCGTCGTTCGTCGTCGACGGCGAGTTGTTCTTCGGTCAGGACCGGCTGGAGATGATCGCCTGGCGTCTCGACGGCGGCGGCGGCTAGTGCGTGATGAGCTAAGGCCGGATCGCAATCACCGAGGCTGGCAGCGGTCTTCGCTCGCCCGACGCCCCAACATCAGCCGTCATACTCGCGCTCCGACGCGAGTATCCATTTTTCAATCACCCGGGCGTTGCCGGGGATAAGCGCACAGGCCCGCGCCCGGCACAGACATGGATGCTCGGGTCAAGCCCGAGCATGACGGTGGAGGTGTCAACGAAGGCGGCCCGCGCCCGGCGCACCGAAGTCAAGGCCGGGCGGCGCACCGATGATCAAAGCAAATATCATCCCGCTCTAGGTGCCTGGCTGCGCCGCCAGCCAGGCGACCGCTTCGGCAAGTGATTCGACCACCGCGTCGGCCTTGGTCTGCTCCGGCGCTTCATCGGAATCGATCAACAAGCGGTGGCCAACGCCGGCGCCGATCGCCGCTTCGATATCGGTCTCGCGGTCGCCGACCAGGGCCGAGGCCACCATGTCGAGCCCCAGCGCATCGCGCGCCTTGAGCAACATGCCGGGCCCCGGTTTGCGGTCGATCGACTCGCGCTTGTAGATGCCGACGCCTTCGTCCGGGGGGGTCGGCGCATGGAACACCCGCGCGATGTCGACATTTTCGTCGGCAAAGCGCGCGCACATCCATTGCGTGAGGTGCTGAAACTCTTCTTCGCTGAACAGGCCGCGGCCGATCCCCGCCTGATTGGTGACCACCACCAAATGGTAGCCGAGCGCGCGCGCCTGGCGGCAGGCGTCGAACACGCCGTCTTGAAAGATGAAATCCTCGGGACGCCAGATATAGCCGACATCGACATTGATGACGCCGTCACGGTCGAGGAACAGCGCTTTGTCGCGATTCCCTGCCATTGCGTCCTACGGCAGATCCTGCGCCTCGGTGGCAGGCGCCCCCCTCACCCTGCCCTTTCCCCCCACTGGGGGGAGAGGGT
>JBFKGW010000218.1:0-5215 GCA_041633145.1 Alphaproteobacteria bacterium | reverse complement strand
GTCGGGCCAGGCCTACTTCACCGTCGTCAACGGGCCCTGCGCCGGCGGCGGCTACGAGCTGGCGCTGGCCACCGACTGGATCGTGATGGCCGACGACGGCAACACCTCCGTCGCGCTCCCCGAGGTGCCCCTGCTGGCGGTGCTGCCGGGCACCGGAGGGCTCACGCGCCTCGTGGACAAGCGCGGCGTGCGCCGCGACCGCGCCGACTTCTTCTGCACCACCGGCGAGGGCATGCGCGGCAAGCGCGCGCTCGAGTGGCGCTTGATCGACGAGCTGGCACCGCGCTCCAAGCTCGACGAGGCGGCGGCAGCGCGCGCCGCCGAACTGGCGGATCGTTCCGACCGGCCGGCCGACGCCGAAGGGATTGGCCTGCCGCCGCTGCACCGCGAGATCAGCGACAGCGAACTGGCTTATCGCTATGTCACGGTGACGCTCGACCGCGACGGCCGCACCGCGACCTTCCAGGTCCACGCGCCCGAGGCCGCGCCGCCGCAGGATGCCGCCGCGATCCATGCCGCAGGCGCGGATTTCTGGCCGCTGGCGCTGGCCCGCGAACTCGACGACGCGATTCTGCACCTGCGCTTCAACGAGCCCGAGCTCGGCACCTGGATCCTCACCACCGCAGGCGAGGCCGACCGTGTTGCCGCCGCCGACGCCGCATTGCTTGCAAACAGCGACGACTGGTTGGTGCGCGAGATCACGCTCTATCTCAAGCGCACGTTGAAACGCCTCGATGTCTCCTCGCGCAGCTTGATCGCGTTGATCGAGCCGGGCTCGTGCTTCACCGGCAGCCTGCTCGAACTGGCGCTCGCCGCCGACCGCAGCTACATGCTCGACGGCACCTTCGAGGGCTCGAACCTGGCCCCGGCGACGATACGCCCGACCGCGATGAACTTCGGCCCGCTGCCGATGTGCAACGGTCTCACCCGCCTGGAAAGCCGCTTTCTCGACGGCGAAGGCCACGTCGCCGACATCGAGGCCGAGATTGGCAGCGATCTCGACGCCGAAGCGGCCGAAGAGCTCGGCCTGGTGACCTTCATCCCCGACGACATCGATTGGCAAGACGAGGTGCGTATCGCCATCGAAGAGCGCGCCAGCTTTTCACCCGACGCGCTGACGGCGATGGAAGCCAACCTTCGCTTTGCCGGGCCCGAGACCATCGAAAGCAAGATTTTCGCCCGCCTGTCGGCATGGCAGAATTGGATCTTCCAGCGCCCCAACGCGGTCGGCGACGGCGGCGCGCTGGAACTCTACGGCACCGGCAAACAACCCGATTTCGACCGCAAACGAGTCTGAAACCATGAACATCGATTACAACGAAACCATCCCCAACAATGTCGATCTGGCCGACGACCGCCGCCTGCTGCGCGCGCTCGAGCGCTGGCAGCCGGCCTACCTGCAGTGGTGGAACGATCTGGGGCCGGACGAAAGCACCGATTTCGAGGTCTATTTGCGCACCGCGATCAGCGTCGAAGCCAAGGGCTGGGCCCATTACGACTATGTGCGGATGCCGGAATACCGCTGGGGCATTTTCCTCGCGCCGCCCGAGAAGGACCGCCACATCGCCTTCGGCCAGCACAAGGGCGAGCCGGTGTGGACCGAGGTGCCGGGCGAGTACCGCACCGAGTTGCGCCGCCTGATCGTCACCCAGGGCGACACCGAACCGGCCTCGGTCGAGCAGCAGCGCCATCTCGGCAAGACCTGCCCGTCGCTCTACGATTTGCGGAATCTATTTCAGGTGAACGTCGAGGAAGGCCGTCACCTGTGGGCGATGGTCTATCTGCTGCACGCCTATTTCGGCCGCGATGGCCGCGAGGAAGCCGAAGAAATGCTCGAGCGTCACGCCGGCGACCCCGACAAGCCGCGTATTCTTGAAGCGTTCAACGAGCCGACCAACGACTGGTTGTCGTTCTTCATGTTCACCTATTTTCAGGACCGCGATGGCAAGTTCCAGCTCGCCGCCCTGGCGGAATCGGGCTTCGACCCGCTGTCGCGCACCTGCCGGTTCATGCTCACCGAGGAAGCCCACCATATGTTCGTCGGCGAGTCCGGCATCATGCGGGTGGTCAAGCGCACCTGCGAATTGATGCGCGAGCACGACACCGAGGACGTGCGGGCCTACGGCGGCATCGATTTGGCGACGCTCCAGAAGTGGATAAATTTCCACTATTCGATCTGCCTCGACCTGTTCGGCTCGGAACGCTCGACCAACGCCGCCAACTACTATTCGATGGGCCTCAAGGGGCGCTACCACGAGACCAAGATCGCCGACGACCATGTGCTGACCGACGCCCACATGCTGGTGCCGCGGGTCGCGGGCGACCATATTGAAACCGAGGAGTCGGCGGCGCTGACGGCGATGAACCTGAAGCTGCGCGAGGATTATGCGATCGACAGCCAGCGCGGCCTCAACCGCTTCAACAAGGCGATCGCCGAATACGGCTTCGATACCGAGCTGACCTTGCCCGACCCGGCGTTCAACCGGAATATCGGCATCTTCCGCGACATCCACGCGACCCCGGAAGGCAAGATCATCAGCAAAGAAGAATGGCAGGCGCGCAAATACCAGTGGCTGCCCTCGCCCGACGATTACGCCTTCGTGCAGTCGCTGATGGTGCCGGTCACCGAACCGGGCAAGATGGCCGGCTGGATCTCGCCGCCCAAGCGCGGCATCCATGGACGCCCGATCGATTTCGAGTACGTGTTGTTCCATTAGAGCGGCCATGCAAGACAACACCGTCAGCGTCGATACCTCGCAATCGCCGGCCAAGCTCAGCTTCGCTCCGACCTTCAACGTCGCGGTGCCGTTTATCGACCGGCATATCGACGAAGGCCGCACGGACAAGGTGGCGATCCGCTCGGCCGACGGCGACGTCACCTACGGTGATCTGGCGGCCAACGTAAACCGCGCCGGCAATGCGCTCCGCGCGATGGGGCTCAGCGCCGGCGACCGTGTGGTGATGGCGGTCAAGGATTGCCCGGCGTTCTGCTATATTTTCTGGGGCGCCATCAAGGCCGGCTTCGTGCCGGTGCCGGTCAACACTTTGCTGCGCGCTAACGACTACCGCTTCATCCTAGAGAACTCCGGCTGCGCCGCCGCAATCTATTCGCCGGAGTTCGCCGCCGAGATGGAGCCCGCGCTGGCCAAGGCCAACCCAGGCCCGGCGCACAAGCTGGTTACCGAAGGTGGCGATAATACATTCGACGCGTTGATGGCGGCTGCGTCCGACCATCTCGATCCGGCGCCGGCGACCGCGGACGCCGATTGTTTTTGGCTTTACACCTCGGGTTCGACCGGCACGCCCAAGGGCGGCGTGCACGCCCACAAGGACATGGTGGTGACCAGCCAGTATTACGGCGTCGAGACCCTGGGCGTGCGCGAGGACGACATCCATTTTTCCGCCGCCAAGCTGTTCTTCGCCTACGGGCTGGGCAACGCCATGACGTTTCCCTTGTGGACCGGCGGCCAGGCGGTGCTGTTCGGCGGCCGGCCGACGCCCGATACCATGTTCGAGACCATCGCCGCGTTTCGGCCGACCATCTATTACGCCGTGCCGACACTCTATGCCGCGCAGCTGCACGCGCTGGAAGACAAGCCGGCCGACCTTTCGTCGCTGCGCGTGTGCGTCTCCGCCGGCGAGCCCCTGCCGGCCAATATCTTCGAGCGCTGGCGCGACGCCACCGGCCTCACCATCCTCGACGGCATCGGCACCACCGAGATCCTGCACATTTTCATCTCCAATCGCCTTGACGGCCATAAGCCGGGCGTGAGCGGCGCTCTGGTGCCCGGCTATGAGGCCAGGATTGTCGACGACGACGACAATCCGGTGGCGACCGGCGAGGTCGGCAATCTGCTGATCCGTGGCGAGTCGATCATCTCGCGCTACTGGGAAGATCCCGAGCGCACTGCGGCGGCACTAGTCGACGGCTGGATGCACACCGGCGATTCCTATTACCAGGACGAGGATGGTTTTTTTGTCTGCTGCGGGCGCAGCGACGACATGCTGAAGGTCGGCGGCATTTGGGTGTCGCCGGTCGAGATCGAGGCGCAGCTGGTCGCCCACGACAAGGTGCTGGAAGCCGCCATCGTCGGCCGGCCCGACGACGACGAGATGATCAAGCCGGAAGCCTTCGTGATTCTGAACGATCCGGCGGACGCATCCGAGGCGCTCGCCGACGAACTGCGCGAATACTGCAAGGCCAACCTGGCGCCCTACAAATATCCGCGCTGGCTCAACTTCGTCGACGAGCTGCCGAAAACCGCCACCGGCAAGATCCAACGCTTCAAGTTGCGGGAGTAGGGCTCACCAACCTCATGCTTCGACAAGCTCGGCATGAGGTTTATCCTGTACCTTGCACATCATCCTCATCCTGAGCCTGTCGAAGGATGAGGGCGTTACACCCCCAAATACTGCTGCTGGACGCTCTCGTCGGCGCGAAGGTCTTCGGACGTGCCGGTCCACACCACCGCGCCTTTCTCGACAATATAGTGGCGGTCGGCAATGCGGGTCAGCGCGTCGACATTCTTGTCGATCACCAGCACGGCTTGCGCCTCTTCTTTGAGATTTTCCAGGCAGTGCCAAATCTCCGCCCGCACCAACGGTGCCAGGCCTTCGGTCGCCTCGTCGAGAATCAGCAGCCGCGGATTGGTCATCAAGGCCCGGCCGATCGCCAGCATCTGCTGCTCGCCGCCCGACAGTTGATTGCCCATGCTGGTCATCCGCCCGCCCAACGCAGGGAACAGATCGATCACCCGCTCGAGCGTCCAGCCCCGGTGGCCGGCGCGCGGCGGCGTCGCGGTGGCGATCAGGTTTTCCCGCACGCTCAAGTTCGGGAATATCTGCCGTCCCTCGGGCACCAAGCCAATCCCGGCCTTGGCGACGCGAAACGACGGCAAATTATGGATCGGTTGCTCCTCGAACACGATCTCGCCGGCGCGCACCGGCAGGATGCCCATCACCGAGCGCACGGTCGTCGTCTTGCCCATGCCGTTGCGCCCCAGCAGGGTGACGAACTCACCGGCGCCGACGTCGAACGACATGCCGAACAAGACCTGGCTGTCGCCATAAGCCGCGTCGATGGTGCGCACCGACAGCATCACACCGCCTCCGCCTCGCCGAGGTAGGCCTCGCGCACTTCCGCGTTGGCGCGAATCTCGGCCGGCGCGCCGGTGGCGATATCGCGGCCGTAGACCAGCACCGTGATACGGTCGGC
>JBFKGW010000217.1:0-5225 GCA_041633145.1 Alphaproteobacteria bacterium | reverse complement strand
CCTGCAGCAGGCCCTCGATCTCGCGGTGCAGCACCACGCCGCCGGCCGCTTGCAGCAGGCGGAAAAAATCTGCCAGCAGATATTGCAGTACGAGCCGAATTTTCTTGCCGCCTTGCATCTGCTGGGTCTGATCTCGCATCAATTGGGGAAAGACGGCAAGGCCGTCGATCTGATCACCCAGGCGGTGACCCTCGATCCCGATATGGCGGTGGCGCACAGCAATCTCGGCATCGTCCAGCAAAGCCTGGCCCGGCCGGATGACGCGGCAGCCAGCTTCCGCACCGCGCTGCGTCTCGCGCCCGACTACGCCCCGGCCCATTACAACCTCGGCAATACGCTGCGGCAGCTCGGCAAGCCGGAGGAAGCCGCGGCCAGCTACCGTGAAGCGCTTGATCTCGCACCGAATTACTTCGAAGCGCATCACAATCTCGGCGCGGTTTTCCAAGAGCTTGGCAAACTGGAGGAAGCAGCAGCCAGCTACCGCAAGGCGCTTGCTCTGCAGCCAAATATGCCCGAGGGGCATTACAATCTCGGCAATGCGCTGCAACGGCTCGGCAATGCGCAGGAAGCCGTCGCCAGCTATCAGAAAGCGCTGGCCCTTCATCCGGACTATGCCGATGCGCACAACGGTCTCGGCCTTGCATTCGGCGAGCTCGAGCGACCGGGCGAAGCCTTTACGGCGCATCGTCGCGCCGTTGCTCTGGCGCCCCAGAACGGGGGGTTCTGGTCAAATTTCGCCGCGTCGCTGGAGAATGTTTCGTTCGATACCGCCGATGACGATCTTTATCGGGATCTGCTCCGCGTATTGGACTTGCCAACGGTGCGGCCCGCCGACGTCGCCCGCCCAATTCTCAGCGCCCTGCGCCAACACCCGGATTTTGCGCAAATCGTAGCGGCGACCGGTTCCGGTGAGCCGAATAACGAAATCGCCTACGATGACGTCGCTGAGCGGCTCTCGGCTATTCCGCTTTTTCTCCGGCTCCTGGAGCTGAGTCCCCTCCGCGACCTTGAAATTGAACGGATGCTGACCGCCCTGCGTCGCGCGCTGCTCCAGGAAACGACGGCAAGCGCAGGCGAGGAGAACGTAACCGCGTTTTCTGCCGCGCTGGCCCTCCATTGTTTCACCAACGAGTACGTCTTCCCGGAAACCGAGGCGGAACAAGCAGCCGTCGAAAGCCTGCAACAAAAGATCGCGACGCTGTTGGAAAATGGCCAAGACGTGCCGCCGTCCTTCGTCGTCGCACTAGGCGCCTACCGGCCGTTATTCGCTTTTCCGTGGGCGCAAAAGCTGAGCGAACGCAACTGGCCAGACCCGCTGACCAGCGTGATCACGCGGCAAATCGTCGAACCGTTGGAAGAACGGTCTTTGCGCGCGCAAATTCCCAGCATCACCGGCATCGAGAATGCGGTTTCTCAATCGGTTCGCGAGCAATACGAGGAAAATCCCTATCCTCGCTGGATCAATACCGGCATCGCCGACAAAGGCCAGGCCATCGGCGAGGCGTTGACGGGGCCGCCATTTAATCTTGATCTCGGACGCTACGTCTCTCCCGACAGCCCGGCCATCTTGATCGCCGGCTGCGGTACCGGCCAGCAGGCGCTGAACACGGCGACCAAGTATTCGAACGCGCACGTACTCGCCGTCGACTTGAGCCGGAGCAGCCTGGCCTACGCCCAGCGGAAAACCGCGGAACTCGGCGTTTCGAACATCGAGTACGCGCAAGCCGACATCATGGCGCTCGGCGAGTTCGACCGGCAGTTCGACCTCATCGAAAGCGTGGGTGTGCTGCATCACCTCGGCGATCCCCTGGCCGGCTGGCGGATTTTGGTCGACCTATTGCGTCCCGGCGGCCTCATGCGGATCGGCCTCTATAGCGAGATCGCCCGCCAGCATATCGTCGCCGGGCGGGCGATGATCGCCGAAAAGGGCTATGCAGCGTCGGCGGACGACATTCGCCGGTGCCGGCAGGACATCATCGCGATGGCCGCCGACGGCGACGCGACGATGGCAAAAATTCTCCAGACCAGCGCGTTCTTCAGCCTGAGCCACTGCCGGGATCTGCTCTTCCATGTCCAGGAGCACCGCTTCAGCGTGCCACAGATCGAAGACGCCCTACGCGCGCTTGGTCTCGAGTTCCTCGGGTTCGAATTTCCCAATCAACGGGTGCTGCGGCAGTTCAAACAGGCGAACGCAGACAGCGACGCGCTAACCTCGCTTGCCCTGTGGCATCGATTCGAACTCGATAATCCGGAAACCTTCAACGGCATGTACCAGTTTTGGTGCCGGAAGCTATGAGACGGCCTGATCCGCTTCCTAGAAAACGCCCATGACTATCAAACGGTGCTTCCGGTCGGCGGCGATTGCCCTATTTTCTCCATCGGTAGTCTTTTCGCCAAAAGGCAACAATGATCGCGCCGTTCGGCGGCTAAATCATTGGCCAACGGCCTTATTCGTCAGATTGTCCAACGCACCCGTCATTTTCTGCAAAACCTCTGCATCTGCGGGAATGCCGTGATCATCGGAGAGTTTGGCAGGCGAGTGATAGGCCACCTGCACCTGACCAGACGCGTCTTGATAAACGACGACACGCAATGGCAGATCAAGACCGGAGGTTTGGGCTGCTTGCAAGGCGGGCGTGCCCAGTTTTGGGTTGCCGAACATCAACATCTGGGTCGGCCGCAATTGCGTCCCCACCGCTGTTGCGCCTGCCGCATGATCCACTCTTGCGAAAACTGTGGCGCCGGCTCCTTCGACCGCAGCGACAAGGCGATCGACGGTGACACTGACCGAGTGCGGACTTGGTTTTGTGACCAGATCGGCGGCAAGGGCGGGGCCAGCGGCCAGCACCAAAACCGTTGCTACGGCAGCCATAAGAATCTTCATTGCTTGTTCCCTGTTTTTCGACGATGCGTAGATAAACGTTTCGGGCGCGAGATTTATTCCCGGATCGCGAATTTTCAGTCGCCTGTTTGGCTATTGCCGTCCGCAGCGTGCGGGTCGAGCGTCACATTCAAGGTCACGCCGCCAGCGCATCCTCGACATAGTCGAGACGGTCCTGGCCGAAATACATCTCGTTGCCGACGAAGAAGGTCGGTGCGCCGAACGCGCCGCGCGCGACCGCGCCGTCGGTGTTGTCTTTCAGCTTTTCCTTGATCGCCGGGTCGCTCGCCCGCGCCACCAGCTCGTTCGGGTCGAAGCCGGCTTCCGCCAGCACCTCCGCGACGACGTCGGGATCGCCCAAATCCTTACCCTCGACCCACATCGCCTCGAAGCAGGCGTCGATCAGGCTCCGGAAGGCGTCTTCGGCTTGCTCGTCGAGCACCGCGACCGCGGCACGCTGGAGCATCAGCGTGTTGACCGGGAAATGGTGGTTGAAGGTGAAGGGAATATCGTACCGCGCGGCGCAGCGCACCAGGTCATGTTCCATATACTCGCCCTTGGCCGGCACGGTACCCGGCGGCACGTTGCCGCTGCCCTTCATGATGCCGCCGAGAAACACCGGCGTCCATTTAATCGTCGCCCCGGTGCGCTCGGCGATCTCGGGCAGGCGCTTGTAGGCCAGATAGGCGGTCGGGCTGACCACGTCGAACAGGAACTCTACTGTCTTTTCCATCGATCCACTCTCTGCGAGGGGTTACCAGCTCTCGATCCACGGGCGCAGGTCCATTTCGAAGGTCCAGGCGCTGCGCGGCTGATTGTGCAAGGTCCAATAGGCCTCGGCGATATGGTCGGGGTTGAGGATGCCGTCCTGGTCCTTTTTTGCGTAGGCCTCGGGAAACATCTCGGCGATGAACTGGGTGTCGATAGCGCCGTCGATCACCACATGGGCGACGTGGATGCCTTGCGGCCCTAACTCACGCGCCATCGACTGCGCCAGCGCCCGTAAGGCATGCTTGCCGCCGGCGAACGCCGCGTAGCCCTCGCCGCCGCGCATCGAGGCGGTCGCCCCGGTGAACAGGATCGAACCGCGTCCGCGCGGCAGCATCGCCTTGGCCACCTCGCGGCCTATCAGAAAGCCGCCGAGCGCGCACATCTCCCACACCTTGAAATAGACCCGGAAGGTGGTCTCGGTGATCGGAAAGCGCACGTTGCCGCCGACGTTGTAGACGGCCACGTCGATCGGGCCGATGTCGCGCTCGATCTCGTCGATCAATTCGACCACCTGCTCCTCGCGCCGCGCGTCGGAGCCGAACGCACGCACCGTACCGCCCTCGGCCTCGATCTCGGCCACCAGGCTATCGAGCTTTTCCACTTTGCGGCGGGTCACACACGCCGTGTAGCCCTCGCGCGCGAAGCGGCGGGCGATCGCGCCGCCGGTGGCGTCGCCCGCCCCGACTACCAGGGCAATCTTGGTCTCGCTCATGCGACTTGCCTTTACGAATTCTGCCGATATCGCGCTAGAATAGGCGTTCTGGGACCGTTGCGACAGAGACCGGCGGCTAAACCGCGGCATGGCGAGACAGGGGGAGACATGGAAACGGAAGGCAGGTTCGATTACATCATCGTTGGCGCCGGCAGCGCCGGCTGCGTTCTGGCCAACCGGCTGACCGAGTCTGGAAGCCACCGGGTATTGCTGCTCGAAGCCGGCGGCGAAGACCGCAATCTCTGGATCCATATCCCGCTCGGCTACGCCAAGCACTTCACCAATAAAAAGATCAATTGGCTGTATCAGACCACGCCAGGCCCCGAATGGGTCAAGCGGCCGGTGCTGCAGCCGCGCGGCAAGGTGCTGGGCGGCACCAGTGCGATCAACGGCATGGTCTATATCCGCGGCCAGCGTGAGGACTACGACCACTGGCGCCAGCTCGGCAACACCGGCTGGAGCTATGAGGATGTGCTGCCCTATTTCCGCAAGGCCGAGGATCAGCAACGCGGCGCCGACGAATATCATGGCGTCGGCGGACCGCTGGCGGTGTCCGATGTATACGAGCCCCATCCGTTGGCTGAGGCCTATATCGAGGCCGCTGTCGAGGCCGGTTACCCGCGCAACTCCGACTTCAACGGCGCGACGCAGGAAGGCTTCGGGCCGACCCAATGGACGACGCGCAGAGGCCGCCGCAGCAGCACCGCTGTCGAGTATCTCCGGCCGGCGCGTCAGCGCGACAACCTTGCCGTTGCCACCAACGCCCACGCCACCCGCCTGCTGTTCGATGGCAGCCGCGCCAGTGGCGTCGAGTACAGCCAGCGCGGCAAGCTGCGCACGGCTCATGCCGACGGCGAGGTG
>JBFKGW010000216.1:0-5238 GCA_041633145.1 Alphaproteobacteria bacterium | reverse complement strand
TCACCGTTACCAAATACGCGCAAGAAGGCCGGCCCGACAAAAAGGTCTACAGCCTGACCTCCGCCGGCCGCCTGTCGTTGCTCGACGCGCTGGCCGAACCGACCGAAGCCGACAAGGTCCGCTCCGACTTTTTGTTCCGCATGATGTTCGCGCAGCTGTTGTCGCCGAGCGCGCTCGAAACGATGATCGATGAGCGCATGGCCGTTTTGACGGCAGCGATCGCGCGCCTCGAACAATGCGAAACCGACGGCTTCGACTACGCCAGCGAGGCCTTTATCAACGGCTACGCGCTGGCGATCTATCGCGCCATGGCCGACTACATCGAGGAAAACCGCTACCAACTGGTCGGCGCCTCGTTCCTGCCCGAGCGCGCCGTCGCCGAGTAGGAGTGTGAGGCGATGAAAATCCGCAAATCCCCGCTGATTGCCGCCGGCATCGCCCTGCTGGCCGCCGGCTGGGTGGCGTCGGGTCAGATCGGCACCGGCGCCGAGCAGGCTGCCGCGCCCAATCCCGAACAAGCCGCCGCGCCGCTGATGCGCGTTCGCGTGGCAGAGTTGGTGGCGCGGCCGCGCATGGAAACGGTGTCGCTGACCGGCCGCACCGAAGCGTCGCGCCGTGTCGAGGTGCGCGCCGAAACCGAAGGCCAGGTGGCCGAGCTGTTGGTCCGGCGCGGCGACACTGTCGAGAAGAACGAGATTATCGCCAGGCTGCGATTGGACAACCGCCGCGCCAAGCTGGTCGAAGCCAAGGCGGTACTGCGGCAGCGCGAGATTGAGCACGAGGCGGCGCAAAAACTGCACGAGAAGGGCTTTCGGTCGAATACCGAGCGGGCCGGCTCGGCCGCCCGCCTGGATGCTGCGCGCGCCGTCGTCGAACAGATGGAAATCGACATCGACCACACCACCTTGCGCGCGCCGTTCGCCGGCATCATCGGCGCCGGCCATGTCGAGCTCGGCGATTTTGTGCGGGTTGGCGACGTCGCCGCGACGGTGGTCGATCTCGATCCCGTGCTCGCCGTCGGCAGCGTCTCGGAACGCCAGATCGGCGGCCTGCAAACCGGCGCAACGGCGGCGGTGACGCTGATCAACGGCGGTAAACACACGGGCACCATCCGCTTCATCGCACCGATCGCCGACCCGCAGACCCGCACCTATCGGGTCGAACTGGAGGTCGAAAACACCGACTACAAAATTCGCGACGGCATCACCGCGAAAATCGATTTCCCGCTCGGCGAAGCGCGCGCCCATTTCGTCTCGCCGTCGGTGCTGACCTTAAACGACGATGGCGTGGTCGGCGTCCGAACGGTCGACGACGATGACATCGTGCGCTTCCGGCCGGTGCAGATTCTTGCCGACGAACCCCAGGGCATCTGGATCAACGGCCTGCCGGAGAAGATTCGCCTCATCGTCGTCGGGCAAGAATTCGTCGCCGACGGCGAACGCGTCGACCCGGTGACCGTCGATTTGGCCGCACCCGCTGGAGATCGTTCATGAGCCTGATCGATGCAGGGCTGAACCGCTCGCGCACGGTCATTGCCACGCTTGTTCTCCTGCTGGTCGCCGGCGCCTTCGCCTTCAATGCGATCCCGAAAGAAGCCGAACCCGACGTCAATATCCCGATTATCTACGTCACCCTCGCGCATGAGGGCATCTCGCCGGAAGATTCCGAGCGCCTGCTGGTGCGGCCGATGGAAAACGAGATGCGCTCGGTAGAGGGGATCAAGGAAATCCGCTCAACCGCCTACCAAGGCGGCGGCAATGTTTTGATGGAATTCGAGGCCGGCTTCAACGTCGACCGCGCGCTCGACGACGTGCGCGAGAAGGTCGATATCGTCAAAAGCGAACTGCCCGACGACGCCGAAGAGCCGACCGTCAACGAGGTCAACCTCTCCCTGTTCCCGGTCCTCGTGGTGACGCTGTCGGGCGACGTACCCGAGCGCACGCTGATGCGGCTCGCCCGCGAGTTGCAGGACGCGGTCGAGGCGATCCCCGAAGTTCTCGAAGTCGAAATCGGCGGCGACCGCGACGAGCTGGTCGAGATCGTCGTCGACCCCACCTTGATAGAAAGCTATGGCCTCGATCCCGCGGCGGTGCTCGAACTATTGGCGCGCTCCAACCAGCTGATCGCAGCCGGCGCGCTGGATACCGGCCAGGGCCGCTTCGCCATCAAAGTGCCGGGCCTGTTCGAGACCGTCGAAGACCTCCTCGAGATGCCGGTCAAGGTCAACGAGGATGCCATCGTCCAGTTCCGTGACATCGCCTCGATCCGGCGCAATTTCCGCGACCGCGAAACCCTGGCGCGGGTCAATGGCCAGCCGGCGGTCGCCCTCGAGGTCTCGAAGCGGACCGGCGAGAATATCATCGAGACCATCGACAAGGTGCGCGCCGTCGTCGCTGTCGAGCGCACCACCTGGCCCGACGCGGTCTCGGTCAATTTCTCGCAAGACAAGTCGGTACGCATCAAGGACATGCTGCGCGACCTGCAAAACAATGTGCTCAGCGCCGTCCTGTTGGTGATGATCGCGGTGATCGCGGCGCTCGGCCTGCGCTCGGGCATTCTGGTGGCGATCGCTATTCCCGGGTCGTTCCTCACGGCAATCCTGGTGCTCAACGCGCTCGGCCTCACGGTCAACATCGTGGTGTTGTTCTCGCTGATCCTGTCGGTCGGCATGCTGGTCGACGGCGCCATCGTGGTGACCGAATACGCCGACCGCAAATTGCGCGAGGGCGAACCGATCAGCAACGCCTACGCGCTCGCCGCCAAACGCATGGCCTGGCCGATCATCGCCTCGACGGCGACCACGCTGGCGGCCTTTGCCCCTTTGCTGTTTTGGCCCGGCATCGTCGGCGAATTCATGAAATTCCTGCCGATCACGCTGCTGGCGACGCTGACCGCTTCGCTCGCCATGGCCCTGCTGTTCGTGCCGGTGCTCGGCGCCCGCTTCGCCACGGTGACCCGCGCCGCCGTCCTCGTCGGGTGCATCGCCGGTAGCGCCGGCGTGGCCGGCGTCGCGGCCTTTTTGGTGCTGAGCCAGCTGGTGGGGCTACCGGCCGGCCCGCTGGTCGGGCTGCCCGCGGCGGCGGCGGCGATTGCCGGCGCGATCGTCGGCCTGCGTTTTGGCTTGCGCGCCAGCCAGCGCGCCTATGACAGCGTATTCAACGTATCGGCGGATGACGTGGAAAAATACCGCGCCGTCGCCGGCGACGAAAACTTCGACGTCAACCAGCTAACCGGCGGCACCCGCCTCTATGTGCGCGTCCTGTCGCGCGCGTTGGCCGCCCCCGGCTGGGTCTTGTCGGCAGCCGCAGTGGTGCTGGTCGGCTCGTGGGCGCTCTATGCGGTGTTCGGCAAGGGCGTCGAGTTCTTCCCCGAGGTCGAGCCCGAGCAAGCGGCCATTCAAATCCACGCCCGCGGCAACCTGTCGGTGCTGGAGAAGGCCCAGCTGGTCGGCGAGGTCGAGCGGCGCATTCTGGAATTACGCGGCGAGCGCGGCGAGCTATCCTCGGTCTATACGCTGGCCGGCAACCTGCCCAGCCGCGACGACGAAGCCGAAGATATCGTCGGTACAGTGAGTATCGAATTCGGCGACTGGCAACAGCGCCGCAGCGCCGACGTCATCCTCGCCGATATCATCGAGCGCACGTCCGATCTCGCTGGCATCATCATCGAGACCCGAAAAGAGGAACGCGGTCCGCCGGTCGGCAAACCGGTACAGGTGCAGCTGAGCTCGCGCTACCCCGCTTTGTTGGCCGCCGAAGTCGGCAAGGTGCGCGCGTTCGTCGACGAGCTGGGCGGGCTCAAGGACATTCAGGACAGCCGCCCAGTGCCCGGCATCGAATGGGAGATCGCGGTCGACCGGGCGCAGGCGGCCAAGTTTGGCGCCGACGTGACGCTGATCGGCAACGCCATCAAATTCGTTACCAACGGCATGAAGGTGACCGAATACCGGCCCGACGACAGCGACGAGGAAATCGACATCGTCGCGCGTTACCCGATCGCCGACCGCACCATCGACCAGCTCGACGAAATACGCATCCAGACCAGCGAAGGGCTGGTGCCGATCAGCAACTTCGTGACCCGCACGGCCAAGCCGCGCACCGGGCTCTTGCGGCGGGTCGACACCGTTCGGGTGATGACGGTACAGGCCGACGTCGAGCCCGGCGTGCTCGCCGACAACAAGGTCCAGCAGATCAGGGCCTGGCTACCGACTGCCGGTATCGATCCACGCGTCGAGGTGGAATTCCGCGGCGAGGACGAAGAGCAGAAGGCCGCCCAGGCGTTCTTGCAAAAGGCGTTCGCGGTGGCGCTGTTCCTGATGGCGATCATCCTGGTCACCCAGTTCAACAGCTTCTATTCGGCGGCGCTGATCCTGTCGGCGGTGGTGATGTCGACGGTCGGCGTCATGCTCGGCCTGCTGGTCGTCGGGCAGCCGTTCGGCATCGTGATGAGCGGCATCGGGGTGATCGCGCTCGCCGGCATTGTCGTCAACAACAACATCGTCTTGATCGATACCTACGACCGGCTGCGCCAGCGCGTCGCCGACCCGATGCAGGCGATCCTGCTGACCGGCGCGCAGCGCTTGCGCCCGGTGCTGCTGACCACGGTGACCACCATCCTCGGCCTGATGCCGATGGTGCTGCAGATCAACATCGATTTCGTCAGCCGCGAGATCGCGGTCGGTTCGCCCTCGACCCAGTGGTGGGTGCAATTGGCCACGGCGATCGCCGCCGGCCTCACCTTCGCCACGGTGCTGACCCTGATCATCACGCCGAGCGCGCTGATGGCGCGCGAAAACCTCGCCGCCTGGCGCCGCCGGCGCGAACCGCGTGGCGGCGCGGCCCCCTCACCCGCCGAGTAAGACCTGGCATAAAGTTTTGCGGCGTTATGAGCCGTTCAGCTCGTGCTGATCTCCGGAAATTCGTGAACGTGTACATCGTGCCCGGAGTGCCGCTTGAGGATTTCGACGGCGTGCTGTTCGTGTTCTGAATCGCGTGTGCGCACCCACAAGAGCAGTCCGCCATGATCGATCTGCTCTTGCAGGTAATGCGCATGGTGCTTGCTGATCCATTGGGCGAGCACCGACGCGATGAGGCCGCCGGTGCCGCCCGCAACCGCCGCAGCACCAATCGCCGTTGCCAACGCGCCGCCGGTAGCGACAACCGCGCCCACCGCCGCCATGGCGCCGACATACACGAGCCCACCAATCAACCCGCCCTCGGCATCGCCGCGCGCCTCGGT
>JBFKGW010000215.1:0-5244 GCA_041633145.1 Alphaproteobacteria bacterium | reverse complement strand
GCGGCGGTTAGAGAATGTAATCGTCGATGCGCAGCCGGCGGAGTACCGAGGCGCTCGATACGCGAAACCTGCCCGGTTCGACGCCGCCTTCACGGAAGATCCGTTGGACGATCCGATAACTGTTCTTGACCGTACTTGGGCTGCAATAGGCTGGGGTCCCCTTTAAATCTTCGGCTGCCTTCTCGTAGGCATCTTCCCAGGTTTTACCGGGATCGCGATCGTTAGCGAACACTGCGTCCACCTCTTCCTCACTCAATCCATCCTTGAGCAGCGCATCGCGCTCTTCACGTCGTTCTTGTTGCCTTTCGCGGATATAAACGACGGCGTCCCATCGCGCGTAATGACGCATGTCGGCTTTATAACGGGCTAGCGAGTTCGCTGTCCGACCGCGCTGATCTGGGCGATCGCTCCGCAGCAATTTTGGATACGTAGAATCGAGCGCAGCGATAAGCCACTTGGGCAGTGGTTCGTTCCAGCGGTGACGCCAATCGAGTGCGGTCACGACCGACACTAGGTTGCCGGCGCGGTAACCGCGCTCGCAGGCGTCGAGTTCTCTGCGAATGAATTCTTTACGGCGTGCAGAGGGCCTTTCCGGCATCGAGAGTTCCTAGCGGTTTGCGGGCGGCAAAACGTTACTACGACGCGACGGTCATTGAGTCCGTGTCCGTGGCCGGCGCCACGAGACGCGCGACGGCCGCCGCCTTGTGCTCGGGCGCTAAATGGGCGTAGCGCAGTGTCATCTGATAGCTCGCATGACCCAGCAGCTCGCGCACGGTATTGAGGTCGATCCCGCACATGACGAGCCGCGAGGCAAAGGTGTGGCGTAAGTCATGCCAGCGAAACCGTGTAATGCCGGCGTCGGAGAGCACGCCTGCCCAGGACTTCCGGACGTTGTCGAACTGGCCGCCGTTGCGGGCGGGAAACACCAGCCCATCCAATTCAATTGCTTGCGCGCGCCATCCGGCGAGGACCTTAAGCGCTTCTTCGTTGAGCGGCACGTGACGGGTCCGCCCGCTCTTAGCGTTGGCACCGTGGATGATGAGAATGGCGGTGTCGAGATCCACATCGTGCCAGGACAATCCGAACAACTCACCTTTTCTGATGCCGCTGTCGAGTGATGTCAGAACCATGGGGTGCAAGTGGTCGCCGAACATGGCGTCACCAAGATCCGGCAGCAGCGTATAGTTCCGGTCACGACGCCACTGATTGGCCGAAGCGCGTTCGCGGATGATACGCCTGTCCCGCTTCTGCTACGCGGACCGAAGGCGGATCTCTTCGTCTTTGCTCAAAAACCGCACCGCTGCACGCGAATCAACCCGTGAACGCCGGACACTGGACAGCGGATGGCTGTCCAGAAGACCCCAGGCAACGGCTTTGCCCATAGCAGATTTAAGATCATCAAGATCGCGATTAACGGTTGACGGTCTCAGACCCGACTTTAGTCGGCCCGTACGCCATTTTTCCACGATCCAGGGCGTGATCTCGTGCAATTTTTTCCGCTGGAGGTCGGGGAAATTCTTCTTCAGACGGTCAATCGTTGACTTTGCCGAGCGAATATTTGCCGTCGCCCAAGGGGCGTAATTGTGGTCGATGAAATCGGCAAACGTCTCCGCTTGCCCCTGGCGGCGGGCAGATTTCGGGTCGCGGCCATGATAGGCATCGCCGAGGACAAGTTTGGCGTCTCTGCGGGCGTCGGTCGGAATGAGGGCGTCGGCGCGGCCGAGGCGGATGCGCTTGCCGCGGCCGTACTCGACATAATAGGCCATGACGCCGCTCGGCTGGACGCGTAGCAGGAATCCTTTCAGCGACGTATCGCGCACCTCGAAAGGCTTGTCGCCTGGCTGTAGTTTGGCAAGGAGAGAATTGCTGATGACCGCCTGCATGGAAGACCGCTTTCGTTGGCATAAGTGAAACCGGCGAGCCGGTTGGTAAGTGCACTGTAAGTGCACGCTCACTGCATGTTGGTGCATTGCGGTGAATCGCGCAATCGCCAACGTACGCCTAGACGGCTGTTAACACTGATATTTTTTGGTACGCTGGTTCATCGATGTGCACCGCAACTCACCGTTTCATCACGTTGCCAACGTGAGGGTCGCGGGTTCGAATCCCGTTTCCCGCTCCAGTTTCAACAAGGCCCGGCCGGCCTCCGGCCGGGCCTTAATCGTCAGCAAACGGCACGCCCAAATCGCGCAACCGGGCGTCGAACTTATTATCGTATTCAGCCCACACGATAAGGTCGCGCGGATCGGTTAGCGCCAGCGCAACTGCGCGCTGGGCAATTTTCAGCTCGCCGCGAGCGACATAGACGATGCACCGGATAACGCGGTCGGAAAACAGCTGCGGGTCGGCGGTCCGCCGCCGGTCGAGCTCGGCCAACAGCGCGCTGGCATCGGCCGGATTGAAGTCGCGCGCGATGCGGCGGCGGATGTCGGTCGGTAAGGGTGCATTCGAAGCGATATTATGCGCCTCCTCTTGAGCCGGCCGGCGATCGCGCCTCAGAAAAGACCCAGCTTCGCTTCCGAATGATCGAGTACGATCGGCACGATGAGGTCTTCCTCGTCATCGAGGTGCGCGTTGAGGGCCCGCAGGAGCGCCGCCAGATCGCAAGCCGTGTCGTCGCCGGCGCGGTCGTCGGCGCTCGCCAGGCGCGCGGCGGATTCTTGCAGGCTGTCGACCAGGGCGTGGATCGCGCGGTGGTCGCCTTCGAGCAGGGTGAAGCCGCGCCGTAGCGCCGGTTCGGCTTTGGCGAACGCCGGGAAAATATGGAACTCCTCGATTCTGTGGTGCAGATCCAAATGGCCGAGGAAAAATTCCAGCCGCGGCGCGAACCACGGCGCGAGCTCGTCCGCGCCGATGCGTCCGCCCTGCATCTGCTCGCAAGCATCGGACAGCATGGTGCCGACCTCGCGAAACATGCCGTGGCGCTCGAGCCAGAACTGCACCCATTCACCCAGATTGGCATGCCCCGGCCAGGTGTCGCGCGGATACTTCTGGCGTAGCCGCAGCAGGTCGTCCGGCAAGCCATCGCGCGTACCGAGCCTGAGATCGTTGGGGTCAGCTTGTGGCATTAACGGGCGGCCTTCGGTTTCGTATGGTGATCAAGTCTGTGCGGGGGCTTACCAACCATGTCGGGCAGGCATTAGCAATAATCGCCGCCGTGCGTCGGGCGGATTTGAGGGGGTTTCATGTATGCCGATCACACGGCAACGCAGATTGTCGGACAGATAATGATTGCCGTGCTGTTTCTCGGCACCGGTCTGATCAATTCCACCACCAAGGTGAAACAACACGCCGACCGCATGGCGGCGATGGGCGTGCCGGCGCCCTATGTGACGCTGTGGACCGGTTTCGCCATCCAATATGTCGGCGGCATTCTGGTGCTGCTCGATATCGAGACCGAAATCGGCGTTTATCTGCTGATCTTTTTTACCGTCGCGGCGACCGCGATCTTTCACCGGTTTTGGCTGGTCGAAGACCCGCTGCGGCGCCACCTGCACCTGTCCTTCCTGTTCAGCAACATTGCCGTCGTTGGCGGCCTGCTGCTCTTATTGTAAACCGGCGCGGCAGCTCAGCACTCGATGCCGATGCCGCGCGCGAACTGGTAGGAGGCGTCGATCAAACCCATGACGACATCGAGCTCGGCGTCGTCGCGCGGGCCGAACACCAACACCAAAGTCGGCGGCATGCGGCCGACCGGCACCAGCGGGTGAATTTCACCCCAGCCCTTGTTCAGCAATTCCGGCACATCGTTTTCCGGCAGCATCATGTGCATGCTGCCGTCGTCGGGCGGATGGACGTGGGCAAACTCGTTGCCGCGCATGAACGCCTCTTCGCAACTGTGCCCACCCTCTTGCAACAGCCATAAAGCTTCGGCGCCGGGCACTGAAATAATGCTGGGGCGACGCTCGACGAAGGGGAAATCGAACGCCCTGTCTTTGAGCTTTTGATAGATATCGGCCGGCGGATTTTGGTCCAACTGCGAATGGGGCAGACCGTAATGGGTTTTCGGCTTGTCGCCGAAACGCTGCGGCAGGGAAAGCACACCATCCTCCTGAGTTCGATTAAGGCATTGAAAAAATTGAATAAACGATGATTGGATTAACTATACCGGCAGTTTTCTGGTGTCCCATTATCGATTTCGAGGCATAATGCGCAAGCGGGGGATCGCGATGTCTCGTGTCGGAGAGGACATAGGACGATGAATAAAGGTTCCATCCAAACTATTGCGATCGTGCTTGTCGCCATTGGCCTGGTGTATTCGCTAATCGTTCTGGAAAGGGACGGCACATTGCAGGATATGTGGGCGACGTTGACCAGCGGCAGTTTCGGAGGTTTTCCGCTGTAGGCACGGCGCTTGTCGATGGCCGGTCGATTAGAGCCGGCAATTGTAGTAGGACACTCCGGGCGTCCCGCCCGATAATCCTGCTCGAACCATCACGCCCATCTTGCCGACAGCATCCCACACCAGCGAACGCTTGATCGTCCCGTACGGTGTTGCCCGCGTAAGCGACCAGAATTTGCAGCATGCGCCGCGGGTGGAAATCGATCGCGCGGCGCATAAACCGTTACGTTTGGGCGATGGGCCCTACAATCGACGTATTGTCGATGAAGAGGCGCAGAGTTCTTCCAGCGATAGCGACGCAACTGTCGGCGTAACGCGGCTCGACATATTGCGGCGTATTCATCTGCGCGATTGCGACCCATTCGATAAACATCTACGGCGCTGGCTCGACCTTTATTTCGAGTTCGTCGCCGCGCAAGCGCGCGAACACAGCGCGGAACTGTTGGCTCTTGCGCGCACGCCCGAAGCAACCTTCGATCCGCTATTGTGGGGAATGGCGGCGTTGCGGCCGTTGCCGCGCGCGCACCTGCGCAATGCGGACAGCGAATTCGTTGCCATCGATGTTGCGCTGTGGGACGGCGAGGGCCTTATCGCAGTCGTCTTCGCCGGCACCGAAAAGGCACGGTTGGCGCAAAGCCTCGCCGGCGCGGTGCGGCTTCTGACGGTCGATCCGTCCGGCGCGTCGACCGGTCCCGAAATCATTGCCGCGCAGCTCGGCGACACCGTCTCCGCCTACTGGCGCGGGCTCGCCGTGCCGCCCGATCCCTTTGGGCCGGCGCCGTTTCGGCTCGGCGCGTCCGCCGCACCGTCGTTTTGACGGCGCGGCAAACGCTATCCGCGCTCAGAGTTCCAGTTCGAGAATGTAGAGCCCGCCGGCGTGGCGGTCGACGCAGTAGACGATG
>JBFKGW010000214.1:0-5263 GCA_041633145.1 Alphaproteobacteria bacterium | reverse complement strand
TATAGCTTTATCGCCCAAATTTTCAATGGATCCCGGCCGGATCGAGGCCGAAGATCTCCGCCGCCCAGTCCGACATCACGTCGCCGATCAATTGGCGAGTGTCGATCTGGCAGTGCTCGGCGCCGCCCTCGTCGAGGCGGAAGATCTTGAGCTTGCGGTTGGGGCTGTTGACCGCTTCTTCGTAGGTCTTTTCGGCCATCCACAAAGGCACCTGGCGATCGTTCTCGCCATGGGCGACCAGCAGCGGGCAGGTGATTTTGTCGGCGATGCCTTCCAGCGTCATCTTGCGTGCTACCGCCAGCGCGTCCTCCGGTGTCTCCTGGCCCATCACCCACATGCCGTGGCTGACCATGTCGGGCACCGAGGGGGCGGACTCGATCTTGGCGTAGGCGCGCTCGAAATAGACGCTGAAGTCCCACATGGCGCCCCAGGCGATGCAGCATTTCAGGCGTTTTTCGAACGCCGCGGCGCGCGGTGCGTAGTAGCCGCCCAGGCTATTGCCCGACAGGCCAATGCGGTCGCTATCGACATCGTCGCGGCTCTCGGCGTAGTCGACCAGCGCCGCCACGCAATGTTCGGTCTCGTGGCCGGTGGCCAGGCCGTGCAGGCGCAACGCGCCGCCGGCGCCGGGCTGGTCGGCGATCAACATGTGCATGCCGCGCCGCCGGTATTCCTCGCCGATGATCGGGTAATGGAATTCCTTCAGCGAGTCGAAGCCTTGGATGTGCACCATGCAGGGCGCAGGTCCATCGACTGGCGCTTTGACGAAGAGGCACGGCATGGCGCCGCCCCCGAAGGGGACATCGACATACTCGACCGGGTCGCGGCCGACTTCGCGCGCCTTGCGGTAGATATCGATCCCGCGCTGGTACGACATGATCTCGCGGGCGTCGCTGTGGTGGAGGAAGCGCTCGGCGCGCAAATGGTAGATACCGGCACGGTGATACTTGCGCGCGGCGGTCAGCGGGTGGCCCTCGTCGAGATCTATATCACCCAGGCGCTCGAGCTTCTCCGCCAGCCGGGTGAATGCCTCGTACCAGGCCTCGTTCGCCGCCGCCGGGTCGCCGCCGGCCAAATGCTTGACCGACCGCAGCGCCTCTTCAGGCTCGCTGGTCGTGCCGACTTCGTCGAACAGCGTCGCCGTGGTCAAACTCCACGCATAATTGTCAGGAAAATACTCGAACATTTTGCTCCCCCTTTACAAAGACCGCGGCGCGTTATCCGCGCTGCTTCATTGGTTATGTGCTCGAACGCGGCCACTCATGGCGACGGTCGACGCAGTCATAAAAACCACAATGTTGCGGCGGGGGAAAGCGCGCAAACCTTTCCGTTGCCGACGTGCTATCGGCAGGGCGCAATATCGATCGATTACAATGCGACGCGGTGCAGGGCCGCTTAAGAACGAAACTCCATGATCCACCGGCCGTCGGGCAGTCCGTGGAAATTACAGATCGGACACCGCTCAGGCTCGTGTACGGACTCCTGCTCGTGGTCGCATCGTGGGCATCGGTATATGGTTTTCGGTGCTTCCTGCGGTTCAGCCATAATACACTTCCCAGCGGGCCGCCGCGCTGGCGGCCAATTCGCCTAGTTTATCATCGGGCGATTATGCGAGTCGTGCCGAGAGTTAACCGTCTCGTCCCGACGATGAAACACAAAAAACTTTAGCGTATCAGGCGGCGGCGTGCCAGGAAATTGCCTCGGCGAGCCAACTTTGTCGCTCGATTTGATGCGCAAAAAGGGCCGAAATCGGCGGCATAAAGTTTGACGCATCGCAAGACGGCGAGCGTGCCGGCCTGCTAAGTGTCTCGGCGTGGAACACGCGCTGCAAATCGTCATTGTCGTCATCGCGACGCGGATATTCGGCCGGCTGGCGAGCCGGGCCCACCAGCCCGCTTCGGTCGGCGAAATTCTTGCCGGAATCGTACTCGCCGTTGCTTTCGCCGCCTACGCCGGCGAGGTGCCGCTGGTCGCCGCCATCGTCGCCAGCCCGGCGACCGAACAGGTGGCGCAGATCGGCATCTTCTTTTTGATGCTCTACGCCGGGGTTGAACTGCGGCCGCAGGAGATAGCGACCAATTCGCGCGCCTCGATGGCTGTTGCGACCGGCGGCCTTCTGGTGCCGTTGGCTGCCGGCGTCGCCTTCGCCTGGTTTACCTTACCGGCCTCGGAGATCAAGCAGGTGCAGGCCCTAGTGGTCGGCACGGCTTTGGCGATCACCGCCATTCCGGTCGCGGTCAAGGTGTTTCTCGAGCTCGGCCTGCTGCATCGCCCGGTCGGCGAGATCGTCGTCTCGGCCGCCCTGTTCGACGACGTTTTTGGGCTGTTGCTGCTTGCCATCGTGACCAATCTGATCACGCTTGGTCAGCTGCCCGACGGCTATTCGATAGTTCACCTATTGGTGCAGGCAGCCGGGTTTTTCTCGCTCACCGGGGTGCTGGCCTATTTCGGCTACCCGGTGATCTGGCGCCACATCGAAACGATCGCGATCCCGGGTTTGCGTCTGATCGTTCTATTGGTCGTCGGCGTCGGCTTCGGGGCGCTCGCCGAACATCTCGGCATGCACTTCGTTTTGGGGCCGTTCATGGCTGGCCTGTTCTTCGAGCCCGAGCGCGTCGGGGCCGACGCCTACGACCGCCAGAAAGCGATTCTCGAACCGGTCACGCTGGGCATCCTCGGGCCGGTATTCTTCGCCTGGATCGGCATGCAGCTCGATCTTGGCGCGTTTGGCGCAGTGCCGCTGTTTCTCGCTGGCCTGATTGCGATTGCCTTCCTCGGCAAGCTGATTGGCGCCGGTCTGCCAGCGCTGTGGTCGGGGCTCGACCGGCGCAACGCGGCTGCCGTCGGCATCGGCATGAGCGGGCGCGGCGCCATCGAACTGATTATCGTCTCTATCGCGCTCTCCGCCGGTGTGTTCGACCACCCGCGCAGCGATCCCGTCGTCGCCCACTTGTTCTCTGCCCTGGTGATCACCGCTGTGGTGACGACCGCGTTGACACCGGTATTGTTGAGGCTGGTTTTGCTCGGCGGCAAACCGGACTAGGCCGCCGCGTGGAGCCGCGCGAAACCAGCGTCGAGATCGGCGATCAAATCATCGACATGCTCGAGGCCGACATGCAGGCGCAATAGCGTACCCGGCGGGTCCCATTTGGTCGCCGTACGCGGCGGCGCGCCGGGCAGGATTAGCGATTCATAACCGCCCCAGCTGGCGCCCATGGCGAACAGCTCCATATGGTCGAGCATGGCGCCCAGCGCGGTGTCGTCGTAATGCCGGTCGAGGATCATGCCGAGCAGGCCGGTCGCGCCGAGGAAATCGCGTTTCCACAATTGGTGTCCGGGATCGTTTTCCAGCGCCGGGTACAGCACCCGGCCGACGTCGCGCCGGCTCTCCAGCCAACGGGCAACGGTTAGCGCGTTCTCTTGGTGCTGTTTCAGGCGCACCGCCATGGTGCGCAAGCCCCGCAGCGCCAGATAGCAATCGTCCGGTGCGGCGTGCTGGCCCGACGAGCGAAAGCCGTGGAACAGGGTTTCGAAATGCTCATTCTTGGTCACCAGAACGCCGAGCATGGCGTCGGAATGGCCGACGATGTACTTGGTTGCGGCGTGGATCGAGACGTCGACGCCTTTTTCGAACGACTTGAAGAACAGCGGCGTGCCCCAGGTGTTGTCGTGCATGACGATGGCGCCGCGCGCGTGTGCCGCCTCGGCGATCGCCGGTATATCCTGCATCTCGAAGGTTAGCGAACCGGGGGTTTCGGTGTAGACCACGGTGGTGTTGTCGCGAATCAAATCGGCGATGCCGGCGCCGATCAGCGGATCGTAGAAGGTGGTTTCGACGCCGTACTTGGCGAGCACGTTTTGGCAGAAGGCGCGCGCTGGGAAATAGACGTTGTCGGTTACCAGAATGTGGTCGCCGGCTTTGGTGAAGGCTGTGAGCGCAACGGTGATCGCACCGAGACCCGATGCCGTTGCAATCGCCCGGTCGCCACCTTCGACCAACGCGACTGCTTGCTCGAGCGCCCGCTGGGTCGGCGTGCCGACGCGGCCGTAGACGATGTCGTTCATGAAATTGCGGTTGCGCCAAGCGGCCAGCGTCGGCGTCAACACGGTGGAGGCGTGATAGACCGGCGGGTTTACGATGCCAAAATTGGCGTCCGGATCGCGGCCGCCGCTGACCAGCTTGGTCTCGTCGTGCGGCTCGGGCTTTTTTGCCAACGGCCTAGACCTCGATCGGCGTATCGTCGCTGCCGCCCCATTCGGTCCACGAGCCGTCGTAGACTGACCAGTTGTCGCGGCCGATCAGGTGCATGCCCAGGCCCAGGATGCACGCGGTAACGCCCGACCCGCAGGTCGTCGTAACAGGCTGCAGACCGGTGGCGCCTTGGGCGTCGAAGGCGTTGCGCAAATCGGTGCTCGATACGAACGTGCCGGCCTCGGCATCGATGATTTCAGCATACGGTAGGTTACCCGAACCGGGGATATGGCCGGACCGTACGCCGGGACGGATCTCGGGCTCGGTACCATTGAACCGGCCCGGTGCGCGCGCGTCGAGCACCAGTTCGGCGCCGCTGTCGATGTTGGCGCGCAGCTGTTCTATCGAGCGCACCATGTTGTCGTTCAACTGCGCGGCGAACGCTGCTGCCGCCGGCGACGGCACGTCGGCGGTCACCGGGCGTCCTTCGCTCTGCCAAGCACGGAAGCCGCCGGTCATCACCGCGACGTTATCGTGGCCGAAGGCGCGGAACATCCACCACACCCGTGGCGCGGACGCCAATCCCACGGAATCGTAGACCACCACCCGGTTGTCGTTGCCAATACCCATCTCACCCACCGCCGCGCCGAACGCGTCGGCCGTCGGCAGCATATGGGGCAGGGTGCTGTCGGGATCGCAAACCGCGTCGATATCGAAATAAACGGCGCCGGGAATATGCGCTGCAAGATACTCGTCGTGACCGTTACGGCCAGTCGACGGCAGGTGCCACGAGCCGTCGACGACACGTACTTGCGGATCGTCCAAATGGTCGGCCACCCAGGCGGTGTCGACCAGCGCGTCATCGTTTACGTAGGACATTGGAGTAGCCTTATAAGTTATTGCTTTATTTAGTTATTTAGGGCGACAGAGACGCGCCGGTTCTGACGGCCTTTTTTCTCGATCTTGGTCACCGTGACCGGACCGATTTCGCCGGTCTGGGCGACGTGGGTACCGCCGCAGGGCTGCAGGTCGAGCCCCTCGACGCGTATCAGACGAACTTGGCCGGCGCCC
>JBFKGW010000213.1:0-5266 GCA_041633145.1 Alphaproteobacteria bacterium | reverse complement strand
CGGTAAGGCAGTTGTATTATCGGACGGGCCGGCGCCGTTCGTTCATATCAATCCGCAGAACACCCAGGCGTCGACCGACGTCTGGCGCACCGGCGACATGCCGGTGACCATCGTCGCCGCGCATGAGGAGCCGACTCTCGGCCCGCGCCGCCAGTTGCCCACGGCAAACGGCACGGTGGTGCGCATCAACCGGTTCGCGCCGGAACCCGAAGAGGTCCGCAGTATGAGCCGTGAGGCGGCGCGCGCCGCCTTCGCCGCGCTGGGCAACGAAGGCGGCTCGACCTTCGGGCGCGGCGGCCGTCACCCGATGATGCACCGCACCGAAACCATCGATTACGCGGTCATCCTGTCGGGCGAGATTACCATGCTGCTCGACGACGAAGACGTGCCCCTGAAGGCCGGCGACGTCGTCGTGCAGTGCGGCACCAACCACGCCTGGTCGAACCGCTCCGACGACGTGTGCGAAGTCTTGTTCGTACTGATCGACGGTAAGTTCGCGCCCGAACTGGCGGAAACGCTCAAAGCGATCGCGTAGTACCGAGGCGCGCCGCGGTAGCCCGGCAGGCATGGTCATTCCCCCACCGGGCCACTAACATTGGATTCATCTCCGTTGGCAACGCCCGAAACGATCAGGTTGAGGTGCCCATGAAAACGCTCTGCGCGTTCGCAACGATCGCTGTGGCGATTTTTGTCCTCGCCGCCCCGGCACACGCGCAAAGCCGGCTGCCCGGCGCGGCTGCCGGGCAACCGGCGGCGACGGGCGCCGCCGATACGCAAAGCGTGCTGGATCAGTTGTCGGCGGGCGGGCTCACTGAACAAGACCTGAACGCGGCGGTGGTGCAACTCAGCGACGCGCAGATCCGCCAGATCTTTTTGACCGTGCTACGCGAGCGGCTAAGTGAACAAACAGTCGCGCCGGAAACCGAGCCTCTGTTCGAGCGGTTCGACCGCAAGGCGGCGCTGATGCGGACCAATTTAGGCCATGCCGCGGCGGCGCTGCCGCGGGTAATCGATGCCCCGGTCTTTTTGTACGATTCGTTCAACGAGGGGCGAAGCTCATTTCAAATTTTGCTGGTGATCGTCGCCGTCTTGGTGATCTATCTCATTGCCTACGTTGCCGAGCGACTGGCCGGCACGGTGCTGCAAAAATGGCTGGCTAAACCGGCCAACGCGACGTCGCACGCGCACATCAGCAAGGTTGTCAGCGAGTGCAATAATTTCCTGACAAGCCTGGTTCGTCTGCTGGTGTTTGCCGTGGTCGCGTTTGCGATCTTTTTCGCGCTCTGGCAAGGCCACCAGCCAACGCGCTTGTTCGTGGTTTCGCTGACCACGGCGGTGATTGCCGTGCGGCTGACGCTGTTCTTGACCGCGTTTGCCTTGCTGCCGGGACCGACCGGCGAGCGGCTATTCGCTTTCGAGCCTGAAGCGGCGCACCGGATCAAACGCCAGCTCGACCAGGTGATCTATCTACTCGCTTTTTTGACCTTGCTAGGCGTGTTCCTGTCCGAGTTCGGCTTCGACCGCGATGCTTTCGTCGCGCTTAGTCTTTCGTTGGGCACCATCGCGATTATTCTACTCGTTCGCCTCGTGCTCACCGCGCGCCGGCCGGTTGCGGCGCTGATCCGCGGCCCGGGCGACGAGCCCGGCCTGCTGGCCCGCGGCGTGGCGTCCACCTGGCACATCGCGGCGTTGCTGTACCTGGCGTTCATCTATGTCGGCGCGGTGTTCGCGCGCACCGCGGGGACGGCCGATGAGGAAACAGCATTTGTCGGCCGCGGCACCGCCAGTATCGCCATCGTTCTCGCCGTTCCCTTCCTGAGCGCCGTCGCCAAGGCGTTCGCCGACGCCTGGAAAGAGGCCAAGCGCGAGGACGACCCGGAGTCGCGCGCCCATCTGAAACCGTCGTTTGTCGATGTGGTCTACCGCGTCGTGCGCCTCGGTCTGATCATTTGCGCCATTCTGCTGATCGCCCAGGTTTGGGGCGTCGACTTCTTTGCCGCCACCGAACGCGCCGTCGGCGAACAGTTCTCGAGGGCGATCTTCAACATCGGCATCACCGCGTTCCTGGCCTACGGCTTGTGGCTGGTGGTCGAGGTCATTGTCGGCGCCTCGGTGCATGAAAAGCAGGAAGACGAGGAAGTCGACGCCGGCGGCGAAGGCGGCGGCACCGGCGCGTCGCGGATCGAGACTCTACTGCCGCTGCTGCGCCGGTTCTTCCAGATCACCATTCTGACGATCAGCGGCATGATCGTCTTGTCGTCGCTCGGCGTCGACATCGGCCCGCTGATCGCCGGCGCTGGCGTGGTCGGCCTGGCGATCGGCTTCGGCGCACAGAAGCTGGTCACCGACGTCATCTCCGGCCTGTTCTACCTGATCGACGACGCCTTCCGCGCCGGCGAATATGTCGATATCGGCGACGTCAAGGGACGCGTCGAGGCGACCAACGTGCGCTCGCTAGTGCTGCGTCACCACCGTGGGCCGCTACACACCGTGCCCTACAGCGAGATCAAGCACCTCACCAACTACAGCCGCGACTGGGTGATCATGAAGCTGGAGTTCCGGGTGACTTACGACACCGACGTCAACAAGGTGAAGAAGATCTTCCGGCAGATCGGTGAGGATTTGCTCGCTGACCCGGTGCTCGGCGAGGATTTCCTCCAGCCCTTCAAGTCGCAGGGCGTCAAGTCGATGGAGGAATCGGCGATGATCGTGCGCGGCAAGTTCATGGCCAAGCCGGGCAAGCAGTTCATGATCCGCAAGGAAATCTACACCCGCGTGCAAAAGGCGTTCGAGGAGAACGACATCCACTTCGCCCACCGGCGCGTCGCCGTCGAACTGCCGCCGGGTTTAGAGGGCCACCCGCAAGCCCAGGAAATCGCCGAGGCCGCCGCCGCGGCCGCCGCCGCGGCCGACGAAGAGCCACCCAAGGAAGCCGCGCAGGGCTGACGGGACGGGGCCGGGTCGCGCGGCTAAAGCAGGCCCGCCAGCAATGCTTCCTGCGCGGCCCGGTCCAAATCGGCGAACCCGGCCAAACGTCGCGCTGTCGCCAGCGCGGTGATCGGCTCGACGCCGAGTTCTTCGAGAGTTTCGGCGACTTCGTACATTTCCTGCGATTGCCGCTTGGCGTGCTGCGAAAGGCGGGCCATCGCGCGATCGGCATGGGCATGCCAGTCGATGCTGGGGTAGGTAATCTGCAAACTGTCAAGCACGGCACGCCCCGCCCCGATGGTACCCGCCGCCATGAGAGATTCGAGCAGGATCGCGGAAAAGCCTTTCATGAACACGCTACGCGCCATCTTGACCGCCGCGGCCTGCCCAACCTCCGCGCCAATCGCCGTCGCGTTCATGTCGTAACTGCGCAGACGCGCGGCGGTATCGTCGGCGGCCCGGCCGGCCAGTAACATCGGCACTTTGTGGCCATGGGGCGGCACCAAATCCATCACCGCGACGTCGATATAGGACGCCCCAGCGCGCTCGACGATTTCGGCCGCTTCGCGTTTCGCTTTGGGCGATGCGGAATTGATGTCGAGGTAGACATGTCCCGAGTGCAGGTAAGGTGCGGTTTGCCGCGCCGCATCGACGAGCGCGTCACAGGTCACGGCGGATAAAACGATTTCGGCGTCAGCAACCGCCTGCTCATTGGAACGGGCCAGAGCGATACCCAATCGCTGCGCCTTATCCGCCAGCGCCGGATCGTCGACGCGTAGATCGAAAGCAGCGCAAATCTCGCCGCCGCGTTGTTTCAGGCCCGCGGCGATGAGCCCGCCGGCTTCGCCGAAGCCGATGAAGGCGAACCGCGTCATCGCCGATTTACGATTGCCGCAGGCTGGGATCGACCAGGCTGGTATCTTGCCCCGGCGGCGGATTATCGATCGCCTCCTCAATGCTCATGGCGGCGATCCACTCCTCGGGCGGACGCGCCTTGTTGTCGCCCTTTATGCGGTCGAGGCCCCAGTAGATTTCCAGAATGTGGCCGTCGGGGTCGAGAAACTCGACGGCGATCTGCACGCCGGCGCGGCGGCGACCTTCGAAGATAATATTGACGTCGTTGCGCTTCAGATGGTCGCGGGCGCGCAAGACTTCGTCGAGGGTGTCGACTTCGAAGGCAAGATGATGCAGCTCACGCCGTTGCGTTTCGCCCTCTGCGTTACCGACCAAGGCGACCCCGTGGTGGTCTTCGTTGCACCGCAGGAAGACCATTTTGCCCGGCATCATGCTGTCCGGATAGACATCCGAAACGCGGAAGCCGAGCACCTTGGTATAGAATTCGGCAGACCGCTCGACGTCGGTGACCCGGAGCACAATATGGCCGAGTTTGGTGATCTTGAAGGGCAGATCGGCAGGCGGCTTCTTTTGCACCAAGGACTGGACCTCGTCGCTGTTGATTGCGTCGATATCTACAAAGTCTCGTGCCATTTTTTGTCTCCTCTCCTACGCAAGGACTGCGCGCAGAAACTCCTCCGTTCTGGCGTGGGCTTGATCGGCGGCGTCGCTGACATAATCGTCAGGGCGCGCGTCGTTGGCGAACGCGTGACCGGCCTCGTACATAATAAATTCGGCCTCGGGCAACGCGGCGCGCACTTCTTCGATTATCTCGGGCGGCGCATGGCTGTCTAGGGTGCCACAGTGAAACAGCATCGGGGCGTTGAGCGGCTTGTCCAGATACTGCGGCAGCCGGGTTCCATAGAAAGACACGGCGCCCGCGACATCGAGCACTTGAGCCGCGCGCAGCGCAAGGCCACCGCCCCAACAGAAGCCGATGACCGCCACTTTGCCGCCGCCTTCGGCAATTGCCTGCACCGCTGCGTCGACATCTGCCATCGTTTCGTCGAGGTTCGTGGCCAGCATGATGTCGCGCCCGCGCTGCCCCTCATCGAAGGGAATCACCGCGTTGCGTTCCTTGCGGTCGAACAGCGCCGGAATTGCAACGTCCAACCCTTGCGCGGCGTATTTCGCAGCGACGCCCTTCAATTGGTCGGTGACACCGAAAATTTCCTGCAGAATCACGAGCCCGCCCTTGCGCTCGCCCTGCGCCGGCTGCATCCAGCAATCAAACTCGTGGCCGTCTTTGGCTATAAGACGCCGCATCGCGGCACTTGTCGAAGAACTCATGGGTAGTTCCTTTTTGGTTTTAACTTAGCGCCACCAAGAGGGCCCGCATTTCTTGTGGCGCGGGCCCTCGACAGCGGTCAATGCCTATTTGCCGACCGGGATACCGGCTTCGGCGTAATACTTCAGAGCGCCGGGGTGGTATTCGACGATACTG
>JBFKGW010000212.1:0-5273 GCA_041633145.1 Alphaproteobacteria bacterium | reverse complement strand
GGGCCAGTATGTCGATACCTCGCTGTACGAGGCCGGCATCGCCCATACCTTCTGGCAAACGGCGATTTATGCGGCGACCGGCGAGGTGCCGCAGGCGATGGGCTCGGCGCACCCGCTGTCGGCGCCCTATCAAGCGTTTAAAACCCGCGACACCTGGGTTGTCGTCGGCGCCGCCAACCAGAGTTCCTGGCTCAAATTCGTCGAGGCCATCGAGGCGCCGCAGCTCGCCGACGACCCCCGCTTCGGTCGGCCGGTCGACCGCATGGAGAACCTCGATGCCCTGGTCGAGACCCTGAACGAAATCCTCTCGCAGCGCACCACGGCGGAATGGCTGAGCGTTCTCGAGGCGGCCGGGGTGCCAGCCGGTCCGGTCTACGACATCGCCGAGATGGTCGCCGATCCGCACACCCAAGCGCGCGGCATGATCGCCAAGGTGCCGGCAGCGACCGGCGGCGAGTTCGCCGCCATCGGCCACCCGATCAAATATTCCGCGGCCTCGACCGAAATCAGCCGCGGCGCGCCGTTGATCGGCGAGCATACGCGCGAGGTGCTGGCGGAATACGGCTTCTCGGCCGAAGAGATCGCGGCGCTACAGGCCGATGGCGCCATAGGCGCCGACGAGGGCATCGCGGCGGCGGAATAGGCGACACAAGCGGGTGCGCAGCCATGTCGCGGTTCCTGATCACGCTGGGGATCCTGCTGGTTGCCGCCGGCCTGTTGTGGCCGTTGCTGCAGACGATCGGGTTGGGCCGCCTGCCGGGCGATATCGTCGTCGAGCGCGAGGGCTTTCGCGTTTACATCCCCGTGGCGACCTCGATCCTTGTCAGCGTGGTCCTGAGCCTCGCCTTCTGGCTGTTCAGCCGGTGAGCGGTGTTCAGCCGTCGTCGTCCAGCCGGATCATCCGTACCAGCCACCAACACGCCCCGTCCGGGCTGACCACGCCGCCGAGCAGCGACCCGTTTTCGATCCGTCCCTCGAACGGTTGCGCCAGATCGAACACCTTGAAGGTACCGCGAAAAAAACCGTTTGCCGCGACGACACCGGCGATATCTCCGGCATCGCCGCGCATGCGGCCGTGTGCGATGGTCAGCTGGTGCAGCGTGAAGTTGGCACAGAGCGCGCCGCTCAACCGATCGATCCGTTCGCGCTGGCCGAAATAGGCACCGTCGAAGGCGCCGGCACCGCTGTCGGCGGCAACCGGGATCGCGAAGGCTGCGATCAACGCGCCGGCCAACGTCAGGGTGCTCGGCGCAATCCTGGTTGCCATGACCGCGCTTAGCCGCCAGTGAGCCGGGCGCGCTTGGCGTCGAGCCGTTCCTTCTGCTTAGCGAGATCGACCACGAAGCGGGTGTGCTTGCAGGCGCCGACCTTGTCGCCAAGCTCGTCGTGTACCTCGACATCGAACAGCACCCGGCGGCGGTCGATTTCTGCGACCGTGGCGTGCACGTCGACCCACATATCGATGAGTGTGGCGCCGAGATGGTCGATCTCGACCCGCGCGCCGACCGAGTTCTCGCCCTCGTCGAGGTGTTGTTCGAGCAGATCTTTGCAGGTCCGCTCGATATCGAGCACCATCGACGGCGTTGAATAGACGCGGAAGTCCTCACCCATGAAGCCAATCGTGCGGTCGGTATCGACGGTGATCCGCTGGGTCGTTTCCAGGCCCGGTTTTAGGCTGTCTTTCATGGCGGCAGTCTTCCCATAACTATTAGAATTTTATACCTATTCCGCCACTCTTGCGGCGCCGGCGAGGCCCAGGTGGCTCTCGAGGAACGCCCACGACGGCGTGCCAGGCTCGTAGAGATCGCGATAGACGGTGAAATGGTTGGCGTCGGGAATGACGCGCAGCTCGGCCGGCCCGAGCGCTTGTAGCGCGGCATGAAAAGCGTGGCTCTGGCGCTGAAATTCGGCGGTCTCGGCCCCGCCAACGGCGATCAAGGTGGGCGGCAGCGACGCCTCGAGGGTGAGCAGCGGCGAACAGGTGACGGTTTCGGCGTCGCTGAGTTGCAGATAGTCGGCCCGATAACTCAGCATTAGCGGCCGCAAGTCGTAGTTGCCGCTGACCAAATAGGCGCAAGCGATGCCGTCGAGATCGCCCTCGTTGGCCATACGAACTAGAGCCGACGCCGCCAGATGAGCACCCGACGATTGGCCGCTCACCGCTAACTTGCCGGCAGCGAAGCCGAGCTGTGCCGCGTTGTCGCGCACGTGGCGTACCAGCGCGATCGCCTGGTCGACGATCTCGGGCAGGCGCGCGTTGGGAATTTGCGTGGTCGTGCCGTCGACGAAGGTGGTACCGCGCTCGACCAGCACATCGGCCCAGGCGGCGAACATGCCGCTATCGCCGCGCTGCCATTGGCCGCCATGGAAGAACAGTAGGCCCGGCCCGTCGCTCTCACCGGCGCGATAGAGGTCAAAGCGCTGGTCGGGCTGAGATCCGTAGGTCAAGCCGCGCTCGGGCGCTAGGGCGGCGATGTTGCGCGCTGAGCGCTCGCGAACCGCCTTTAGTGCCGCCTCTGCCTCGGGAGAGGACAAGTTCGTGTACTGGGCGTCGAGCTGTTCGCGGGTGTAGTCGCGGTAGATCTTTTCGGCCATGGCAGTGCGCAGCTTGCGGGCTCACCCGCCGCCGATCAAGTGCCGTTGGACTCGATCACGGGCGTTCGGCTATTTCACGGTCGGGGCTCTCGAGCGCAGCATGGCGGCCTTCGACAGGCGAAGGTGGGGAACCGACGCTAGGTATTTTCTCGGATATACGGTATTTTACGTAAATATAAATAGCATTTATTAAAAGTATAAATAAAATATAATTAAATTTTTATTTATTTAAATTTTAATTTTTATAAGAAAATACAGAGATATTGCTCGCGTATTCTAATAATTTACGCGCTATTAACCTTTAATACTTACATTCGCGTCAATTGTTCGACAACGAACCGGAACACATGGCGCGTCCTGAAGATCCCACCCTCCCCAGCACATCCGCAGAACCCAAGGCCGATATTTTGGGTTCTGAGGACACGCGATCGGTGGTGCAGCAGCCCGACATAGCCCCTCCGACAGGTGTCGAAGTTGCGGCGGCTGGCGACGATCTTAAGACCGATTTAACCCTGCTCGGGTTGCAGGATCTGCTGAATCTGCACATTGAAGAAGATAGTCCCGCCGCTACCGCGGGCGCGCGTTCGGCTGGCCTGCCGAGCAGTTTGGCGCAGTTGCGCGCGACCGCCGACCTGCCGGCGGATCTGACCGACCTCGACCTCGACCAGGTGCTCGGCCTGCAGGTCTCCGGCGATAGTTTGCCGACGGTTTTGGAAGTCGCCCGGTTGCCGGCCGATCTGACCGGCCTCGAGCTGGCGCAGTTGCTCGGCCTCGATATAACGGGCCCTTCTATTCCGACGGTTCAGGAAGTCATTCAGCTGGCGGTTGAAAGCTTCGATCGCGGCCGCAACACGGACGACGGCTCGGATAATTTAGACACGGTAACGGCCGGCAAGACTGACGGCGACAACGACGAAGCCGACAGCGACAATGCAGAAGAAGGCAACGGCGAAACCGATACGCCGACCTCGACCGCGTCGCTGAGCCCCGACGCCGTTGCGTCGGAAATCGCCGAGCAAGCGCTGACCGAGCACGCGGCACTGAACTCGGCCGCCGCGGCAAAAGCAGCAAGCCAGGCGAAAGCAAACGGAAAACCCTTTACCGGCGACGGCGAACTGCCGGGCAACCGTAACGGCCAAAAAGATAAATCCGAGACCGATGACGCTGATGGTGAAAACGAAGGCTCCAGCCCGCTAGCTGGTACCGGCGGCGGTGAGGTTGTCGATGCTGGCCCCAACGTTATCAACGGGACGGGGCTCGACGACATTTTGACTGGCACGGCTGGCGTCGATTTCGTCTATGGCCTTGCTGGTAATGACGTTCTTTCCGGCGGCGCGGCGGCCGACATCCTCGACGGCGGTTTGGGGACCGATACCGCCAGCTACGTGACCTCGGCGGCTGCGGTCAACGTCAACCTGACAACCGGAACCCATACCGGCGGTGACGCCCAGGCCGACACCCTGAACGATATCGAAAACCTCATCGGTTCAGGCTACGCCGACACTTTGACCGGTGATGCCAACGCCAACGACATCGATGGCGATGGCGGCAATGACTGGATTTTGGGCGGTGACGGCGCCGATAACCTGCGCGGCCAAGGCGGCAACGACACGCTGGAAGGCGAGGCCGGTAACGACATACTTAATGGCGGCGGCGGCGACGATACGCTGATGGGTGGTGATGACGACGACCAACTGACCGGCCTCGGCGGTGATGACAACCTGAACGGCGGCGCCGGTAACGATACGCTCGATGGCGGCGCCGGTAGCGACTTCCTCGACGGCGGCCTCGGTGCCGACGACCTGATCGGTGGCGCCGGCGACGATACCTTGGTGTGGGACTTCAACGATCTCAACATCGACGGCGGCAGCAACAGCGATACCCTGCGGGTCGAATCCGGCGACGTCGATATCACCACGTTCGGCGGCACCATCGACGGCATCGATCAGGTCGATTTGTCGGCGGACGCGGCCAACAACGCCCTAACCGTGACCTATGCCGACGTGCTCGCCATGACGGATAATCAGGATGAGCTGACGATCATCGGCGATGCGGGCGACAGTCTCGACGCCGGTACTGGCTGGACCGATGGCGGCTTCGACGGCAACGGCAACCACATTTACACCCAAGGCAATGGGGGCAACCAGGCAACCTTAGTTGTCGATCCGGACGTCTCGGTCAACGCAAACATATTGTTGTGATGAACATGAACGCTCGAATCAGCATAAGCAGGATACCCATGCGGCTTGTGAATGCAGTAGCCGGTTCGCTGCGTAGCGTTACGTTCGCGGCGCTCTTCGCCGGCTTCATCGCGCTGACCCCATTTGTGGCGGCAAACGCCCAGTCAGCGGAATCGCCCGGAATCTCGCGCGAATACCTGATCAAAGCAGCGATCCTGTTTAATTTCGCCAAGTTTGCCGAGTGGCCGGCGGCGGCCTTTGCCGACGATGAAGCCGCTGTACGTATCTGCGTCATCGGCGACAATCCGTTCGGTTCCGCGCTCGAATCGATCAACGGCAAGACCGTAAAGGATCGCACTCTCCTGGCGACACCGATCGCCACGGTGGAAGACGCGGCGGCATGCCACATCCTGTTCGTCAGCGCATCCGAGGGCTATCGCCTGGAAGCGATCCTGGAGACAGTGAGCGGGTGGCCGGTCCTCACGGTTGCCGACATGG
>JBFKGW010000211.1:0-5298 GCA_041633145.1 Alphaproteobacteria bacterium | reverse complement strand
CCATGCCGGCGGGCTCTACGTCAACGAGTTCGGCTCGCCGAGTACCGGCACGGCGGGCGCCGGCGCGCAGGCCTGGGTCAACGATGCGTCGGCCACGTGGCACAACGAAGCTGGCATGACACGGATCGAGGGCAATCAAATCACGCTCGGTGCCGGCATCGGCTCGATCGACGCCGAATTCGACCCCGATCCCAACACGCCGTTCTCCGGTGGCGACGGCGGCGACGCCGGCGATCTGGTGCCGATCCTCGGCACATATGGCGTATTGAGCGTCACCGATGATTTGAAGCTCGGCCTCGGAATCTTTTCCGTAAGCGGGGCGGCGCTCGACTATGACGACGGCTGGGCCGGCCGCTATCAGGTCAATGAAATCACAATTCTGACCGTCAGCGCCAATCCGACCATCGCCTATCGGGTCACCGACTGGCTGTCGGTCGGCGGCGGGCCGATGTTCACCTATGGCGACCTGGAATTTAAGCTTTCGGTGCCGCCCGGCGGCAACGGCCGGGCAAAGCTCGACGGCGACGACATCGCCGTCGGCTTCACGCTGGGCGCGCTGGTCGAACTCAGCCCGCAAACCCGGGTCGGCGTCTCCTATCTCTCTGAGCAGAATTTTGAGTTCGAAGGCGACCTCGAGGTGCAACCGCTGGGCCTCAACCTCGGCACCGACACCGATCTCGATCTTGCTCAGGTGGTGCGCGTCGGCGCCTATCACGAGTTCAATGACCAGTGGGCGGTGCTCGGCACCGTCGGTTGGGAGGACTGGAGCACGCTGACGGATCTGTTTATCGCCACCGACGGCGGCTCGGCGGCGATCCCACGCAATTGGGACGACACCTACCACTACAGCATTGGCGTGCATTACAAACCGACGCAACATTGGCTGCTGCAAACCGGCTTCACCTACGATTCGTCGCCGGTCGACAGCGAAGACCGCACCGCCGACATGCCGATCGACCGACAGTTGCGCTATGCCGTCGGCGCGCAGTACCAGTTCAGCGAAACCATGACATTCGGCGGCGCGCTCGAATACGTCGATTTCGGCGAGGCGAATATCAAGAACAGCAATACCCTGATCGGCGACTACGAGACCAACCGGGGCATCTTTTTTCAGGCAAATCTGATCTGGAAGCTGTGAGCCTGCCGCGAAGCGCCTACGAGAATCTTCCTAACTGTTAAAAATACCGCGCATTAGTCGAAAAACTCAAAACGCCGATCGATGTCCTCGACAAATTTAACCCCACGCGCCGATAATTCTTGCCTTGCTCGATCGGAGACGGTGCCGGTTACCCAAAGTTCCAATTTGTCCGAAGCTGGATAATTCTGCTTCAGGTCGGCAAAATGCGCTCCGGCGTTTGTGTCCAAGAACCATGATCCAGCGGTACAGCAAACACCGTGGCGCCGTTGCGCGCGAGCGCCAGCACCAGCTTGTTATGGACCGCCAACCGAGCAATCTGCGAATCATTCTCGTGATAATGGGCGAGCGTTTCCGCTATGTCCTCGAACAAGTTGGCCTCTATTTCGTCCTGTGCGGCAAGCGCAGCTTCCAAAAACAACTGATGGCCTTGGGTGCCTTTCAAACTCGTCAGCGCGGAGGTGATTACCGTATCGTGCCGCGACGTGAAGGCGGGTTGATCAAGGAACTCATCACGCGTCTTCTGCGGGATTTCCAGTTTCATAAGGATCTTTCTGAGGATCGTCCGACTTAATACCTTACAGGCCACACCCGGTTAGTAAGGCAGATTAGGCAGCAGCCGGGCTTCGCCGTTCTCGATCACGGTCCAACCGAGCACGCCCATCTTGGATTTGGCTAAGTCGGTCGCGGTTCCGGCCAAGACGACATGAACGCCCTTGGGCTTGAGGTTCTGGTCGATCCAGGCATCGGCGTCGGTGATGAAGCTGCCCATCTGCCCGGTCCAGGCCAAGAGGTCGAGCGGCACGACGAAGACCAGGCTTCCATCGGCGAGCTGCGCCGCGGCGAGCTGTCCGATCGGCACAAAGGCTACGATCGGCGCCATTTTTTGGTGGTAGGCGGTGTACATCTGGGCCTGGCGCTGGCGGAAATAGGCGAGGTCGACATTGTCGGCCAGGATCGCGGTCTTGACGAAGGCCGCGCGCCCCTTGGCCCCCTTGATCTCATCCAGCGCCGCAACCAGAAGCGTCTGCTCACGCGGTGTGTAGATCGCGTTGTCGATGAACAGCTCCGCCAAATCTTCCGCCACCCCCATGGCGATCAACGTATCACGGTTCATCTTGCGCAGATCGATTGGCGACGTGTTCCGAAATACCTCGTTCAACATGTCTGTGTTCTGGGTAACCGAAAGGACAACACCAGCGCCCCCGGGAACGGCTGCCAGGGCAGCATTCGGAGCCAATTCGCCGGCGTAACCGGTCCAGGCAATGTCGTCCAACTCGTCCTGGAGCACCGCGTTGTGCGAGTAAGCGTCGACTCCGAATTCTGCAGCGTATTCGCGCTTGGTCTTGGCGAAACCGATCACGGATTCGAGCCGGCCCTCCTCATGCTCGCTGCGCTTGCTGCCGAACAAACCTTCGTCGACCCGGCCGAAAATCTTGCCGACGCCCGATACCGTGCCTTCGACCGTACCGATCGGATCGGACACCAGGTTCTTGACTCCGCGGACCGCCGATTTGCCGCCCTTGACTACAGCGTCGCCGAACACGTCCGTGCCCTTGACCTGCTCCATGGCTACAAGCGCCGTGATCTCGTCCACACGTTTGCGCAGCTTGGCGGTCGACACCACCTCGAACTGGCCGAAGCGTGAGCGGATCGTGTAGTGATTCATGTAGCCGTCGTTCAGCACCCGGTCTTCAACCGTGTGATGCGGCCCCTTCACTATACTGGCGGGCAAGGTCTGGGCAGAACTGAGGGTCGGCGGCACCTCGATGTCCTGGCCCCAGCCGGCTTGCGGAATGAGGCACAACCCAAGGCCTAGCAGCGTAGACAATCTGACAACCTGAAACGGTCGTTGTGTTGTCCTATTCATCATTCATTCTCCCGTTCCCAAGCCGGTGGTACGGCCGACGAAGGCGTGGCGCTGCAGTTACCTCAAAGGGCGCTCTACTATTTATAAGCCTCATGGTTCCCTTATCGAAGTATGAGGTCCGGTGTCCTCGTCCTTCGAAAGGCTCAGGATGACGACACCTGCTTCGGCTGAGCTACTGCCGGGGCAGCGGCGGTGGCGCGTAGCCCTCCCATTTGCCGGCGTTGATGTCGGGTGAGATCCATTTCGCCGCGACTTCCGGCGGCTCGCGCTTGGCGGAGCGATAGGCCTGGGTGGTGCCGGTCGGCGCGACGTTTTCGTCGTCTGACGCTTCGCGCACGACGACCTGCTCGTCGGTCACGTTCCACACCGTCAGGTCGCGCGCCAGGGTGAGCGGGCCGTCATAGACCTCGCGGATGCCTTCCAAAACCTCGTCGTAGACGTCGTGCCAGGTCCAGAAGTGATAGCCGATGGCGTGGCGCGGTTTGACTTCCGCCATAATCTTACCGAAGGCGCTCGGCGGCGTATGGATATACGAGGTGATGAAGACCGCCTGAGGAAACGGCGTATCGAGAATTCGCTGCAGTTGCTCGGGCGTGAAGAATGCCTCGTGCACCGCCAGATCGGCGCCCTTGGCGTGCTTGATGAACCATTTGTTGGGGAAACTGTCGCCACCGAAGACGAAGCTGCGGCCGTTCCAGTCGAGGCGGAAGCTGACCGAGCCGTCGAGCACGTGGATCGCCGGGAACGAGCTGATTTTGACGCCGTTTTCTTCGTAGATCACGCCCTCGGTGCGGAAATCGAACTCGTGCGCGATCACCTTGCCGCCCTCGATGGGAAAGCCGGTGCGCCGGCCTTCGATGTCCCAGGCCCAGGACTTCACTTGGTTTTCGACGAACGCCTTGGTGCCGAGGCGCGGTTCCGATCCCGAGGGGCCGTAGAAATGCAGCGGCGTGAAGCGCCCATTCATCCAGCCGCCGATATAGAGTTCGGCAAAGCCGCCGACATGGTCGGAGTGCAGATGGCTGGCGAACACCTTGTCGACCTTCGACCAGTCGGGCCTGAGCTTGGCGAGGTTTTCCATGGTGCCACTGCCCAGATCGAACAGGAACTTCTCGCCGTTGACCAGTTCGACATACCAGCCCGAGGCCTTCTGCTTGCCGGTGATCACATTGGGCATGCCGGTGCCCAGCGCGGTGACCCGCATCTCCTTCGGCCCCAGCAGTTCGGTGTTGGGGTGATAGACCCGCGGATACTTGCCGTCCTTGATCGCCACCGGCGTATAGCCGTCGGGATAGCGAATGCCGTCGATGATGTTGTCCCGATTGCCGGCATCCTGGGCGTTGGTGGTCTCCACGCCGATGGCGATGGCCAGTGCCACCGTGGCCACGATGACGAAAAGGCTGGTTCGTGAAAACATAGTCACTTCCCTTTCTAGCCGTCGCATCTATTCGCACGCAGCGTCGTTTTGGCTGCCCCCTAATTCAAAATTGGGATCAGCGCCGACGGGATCGCCGGGATGATGTAGAAGCGCGTGTTCCATTCGGCCCCGGGCACGGAGTCGGGCCGGATCGCCGAATAGTGGAACTCGGCGCCGAAGCGCACCGGCACCTTGCCGAACTGGAAGGTCTTGCTGATGCCGATACCGACCGGCACGGTGAACGCATTCTCGCTGTCCTGTTCCCAGTTGGCGATGATGTTGGGCGCGGCGCCGATCGAGGTGGTCTCGTCGAGCGAGTAGAAGATGAAGTACTGCAGGTTGGTCAGGTTGACGTCGTCGCGGTCGTCGTCGCCGGCGAAGTCCCAATACTGCTGCAATAGCGCGCCGATCTTCCATTTTTTGCCCAAAAAGACGCCGAGCGCCGACGGTCCCGCCGACCAGCGGCCGCTGCCCAGAACGTCCTCGGTCGCCGTGGGAAACGACAGATCGAACCCGGCCCCCCAGAGGAAACTCTCCCCCGGCTCGCCGACCTGGATTCCCTCGGCCGGCGAGAACAGGCCGACATAATAGGAATCGCCCAAGTCGGTGGTGCGGCCACCAAAGACGTCGATTGGCGCAGCGCCGGATGGCGGTCGCGAACCCGGGATGATCGCGCCCTGCTGGCTGCTAAAGTCGTCGATGCGGTCGGCGTTGACCGGTGCGCTCGGCACGGTCCAGACGACGCGGCTGATCAGGTTCCAGTCATCGCTCAGCTTCTTGGGAAACTGGGCGATGCCGGTATAGAGGTACTGATCGGCCGTTTTGCCATTGGCCCGATTTTCCAGCCGCGTCCAGTCACCCTGGGTGAACAGCATG
>JBFKGW010000210.1:0-5335 GCA_041633145.1 Alphaproteobacteria bacterium | reverse complement strand
GAGCCCGGTGACCGGAACTTCGTTGCGCAAGGCGGTCACTTCTTCAGCGGTCCAATCCTTGATCAGCGCCCAGGCCGCATCCATCGCGGCGCTGTCGTAAAGCAGGCCCACCCACAAGGCCGGCAGGGCGCAGATGCGCCGCCACGGCCCGCCGTCGGCGCCGCGCATTTCGATGAAGCGCTTCAAACGGACCTCAGGAAAAATCGTCGTCGTGTGATCCTCCCAATCGCCCATGGTTGGCTTCTCGCCAGGCAAGGCGGGCAAGTTGCCGTCGAGGAAATCGCGGAACGACTGGCCACTCGCGTCGATGTACTCGCCATTGCGAACGACGAAATACATCGGCACATCGAGCGCGTAGTCGACGTAGCGTTCGAAGCCGAAATCGTCGTCGAACACGAACGGCAAAATGCCCGATCGATCGGGGTCAGTGTCGGTCCACACCAGACTGCGCAGACTGATATAGCCGGTCGCCTCGCCCTCGCGGAACGGCGAATTGGCAAAGAGCGCAGTGGCAACCGGCTGCAGCGCCATGCCGATGCGCATCTTGCGCGCCATGTCGGCCTCGCTGGAAAAATCCAGGTTGGTTTGCACCGTGCAGGTCCGCAACATCATGTCGAGGCCCATCGAACCCTTTTTCGGCATGTATTCGCGCATGATCTTGTAGCGGCCCTTGGGCATCCACGGCACGTCCTCGCGCTTTAGCGTCGGATGGAAACCGATGCCGATCATGGCGACCCCGAGTTCCTTGTTGACCTCGCGAATTTGCCGCAAATGCTCCTGCACTTCCTCGCAGGTTTGGTGCAATGTCTCCACCGGCGCGCCCGACAGCTCGAATTGCCCGCCCGGCTCCAGTGAAATGTTGGCGCCGTCGTCGCCGGTCAGCGCAATAACGTTTTCGCCCTCGTACACCGGTTTCCAGCCGAACTGCTGCATTCCCTCCAGCAAATCGCGGATGCCGGGATGGCCGTCGTAGGTCAGGGGCGCAAGGTCGTCGATACGAAAGGCGAATTTTTCGTGCTCTGTGCCGATCCGCCAGGTCTCGGGGGGCTTGTTGCCGGCTTCGAACCACTCGACCAGCTGGGTCTTGGATTCGATCACCGGCCCGCCGCCGGTCGAAGGAGCTGCCATATTGTACGTTACCGTCCTTGGCTTGCCGAAATGCCTTACCGGGGCCGGCGGTCTCGCCAGTCGCCGGCAATGGCCTGGACTACGGAAAGGGCGGCAATCGCTGCCGTATCGGCACGCATAACGCGTGGCCCCAACCCGATCCTGATAACAAAGGGTAGTTTACCCAAGGCGTCAAGTTCGTCGGGCGCAAATCCCCCCTCCGGCCCCACCAGGACCGCACACGGCTGCTTTGCACTAGCTGCAAGTTCACCGGCAACCGCAGCGATCGGCTGGCCGCCGCCGGTCTCGTCGCCCACCAGCAAGGGCCGTTCGGCAGGCCAGGACGCGAGTAAATTGGTTAACGACAGCGCATCACTGATTTCCGGAACCGTCAAACGTTCGCACTGCTCGGCGGCCTCGACGGCATTGGCGCGCAGGCGGTCGATGTTGACCCGGGTCATCTGGGTGCGCGCGGTCATCACCGGGATCAGGCGCGATACCCCCAGCTCGGTGGCCTTGGCGGCAACGAAATCGATGCGGCCACGCTTGATCGGCGCAAACACCAGCCACAGGTCGGGCTCGCGCACCTGCTCGCGCAGCCGACCAGTCACGCGAAGACCGACGGCGCGCTTGCCTTGCGATGCGATCTCGCTCTGCCATTCACCGTCGCGGCCGTTGAACAACGCGACCGCGTCGCCCATCTGGGCGCGCATGACGTTGACGAGATAGTGCGACTGTTCGCGCCCCAACGATATTTCCGCGCCGTCGCCCAGATCATCAGCGACAAACAAACGCAGTTTCGGCAAACGGGGCGTGCCGTCTTGGTCAGGAGTGGTTGGGGGTTGGGCTGACAATGGGCTATCAATGATTTGTGGTGAGCGACTCGCAACATCATAACGCCAGCGACATCCCCCGCGGCAACTGGATCGACCGGCTGATACCGCGGCCAGCGCACCCCTACTTGCGCCTGGCGCGGCTCGACCGGCCGATCGGCACATGGTTGCTGCTGCTGCCCGGCTGGTGGGCGCTGGCGCTGGCGCCGCCCAGCGGCGGCTGGCCCGACCCCTGGCTGTTCGCGCTATTCGGGGTCGGCGCCATTCTGATGCGCGGCGGCGGCTGCGTCATCAACGATCTGTTCGACCGCGATTTCGATGCCCGGGTCGCCCGCACCGCCGACCGGCCGATCGCGTCGGGTGCGATCTCGGTGCCCCGCGCCTTGTTGTTTTTAGCTGTCTTGTTCGGCGCGAGCCTGCTGATTCTGCTCCAGTTCAACCCCTTCGCCATCGCCGTTGGCGTGGCGAGCTTGGTTCTGGTGGTGCCCTACCCGTTGATGAAGCGCATCACCTGGTGGCCGCAGGCCTGGCTCGGCCTCACCTTCAATTGGGGCGCGCTACTCGGCTGGGCGGCGGTACGTGGCGACATCACCGCGCCCGCGCTGGTGCTCTACGCGGCCGGGTTCTTCTGGACTCTGGGGTACGACACCATCTACGCCCACCAGGACAAAGAGGATGATGCGCTGGTGGGTATCAAATCGACAGCGCTCCTGCTGGGCGACCGCTCGCGGCCCTGGATCGCCGGTTTTTTTGTGGCCTGCATCGCGTTGCTGGCGATCACCGGCTGGCTGGTCGGCCTGTCCTGGCCGTTTTACGCCGGCGTCGGCCTGGCCGCAGCGCACGCGATTTGGCAGACCGCGACGGCGGATTTCGACGATCCCAAGAACTGCCTCGCCCGCTTCAAATCCAACCGGGACTTCGGCCTAATCGTGCTCGCGGCGATCGTCGCCGGGCAAGTTCTCTAAGCTGACACTTTGTTCATACCGGACGATTTCATGCTCCGCATGGTGCCCCGTTACCGCCTGGTTCATTAGCTGGCGGACCCGCGCTGCACGCAAATTTGCATCGGCGATATGGTCGCGCACAAACGCGGCCAACTCGACGCCCGGCGCCAGCCGGTCGCGCATTAAAGTCAGGGCCTCGATTTGGCTGAGCGCCGTATGCCGGCGATTGGCGGCTGCGACTTCCGCCAACGCGATCGGCTCGCCTTCATGGGCCACATGGCCGCGAAAGCTCAGATAGGCGTAGGCCTCCCGCAGCACTTCGCCTTCGTTCAACCGTAATGAAATACCGGTTAGGCGCACATAGTGATAGTTGTCCCATTCGGTCGGATGCATGGCCGCCAGTTGTTCGTCGTCGAGCCAATTGACGGCGACCGAGACCACCGTACCATCGACGTGCCGTAGCGCTGCGGGCAGCGAACCGTATGACGAGAAATGGGCCGAGTAGACCACATCGTGGTCGGCGAGCCGGCCGCGCTGCACCGGGATCGGCGCATGGGTGGTGCCGTATTTCTGGCGCAAACGCTGCGGCGACTGGTTGGAGCCGTAACCGATGACCGGATGGCGCCCCTTGGTCAATGCTGCGTCGAACGGCGCCGCCCCACCATCGACGAAGGTGAACGAGTCAGCGGTTATGTTGTAGGGATAACCGGCTGCCCGCTGCAGTGCTGGATCGGACTGAAAGGAATCGCGCGCCATGGCGCTATGTTGCCGTGCGGGCCCGGCAGCGGCAAGAACGCAGGCTAGCAAAAAAGTTGCTTCGCGGTTGAACGATCGCGCCCTACATTGCCCCTACATTGAAAGTCTCGACGCACCTTGAATGGCTTGGCGGCGTCGCCCATAACCACAATGATTTATGCTCATTTGCAGGAATTGTGAAATGACCCTCGACTCCCCCGCCGACGACCGCAACCTGCTCGACGATCTGCTGAAAAAAGCCAAAGCGCGCGGCGCCGATAACGCCGACGGGCTTTTGGTTCGCTCGACCTCGCTGTCGCACGCACAGCGGCTCGGTGAAATCGAAAAGCTCGAGCGCGAGGAAAGCTTCGATCTGGGATTGCGGGTCTTCCGCGACAAAAAGCAGGCCGTGGTCTCGTCGACCGATTTGAGCGCCGCGGCGCTCGACGAGCTGGTCGACCGGGCGCTGGCGATGGCCGCCACCGTGCCCGACGACCCGTGGTGCGGCTTGGCCGAACCCGATCAGCTCTCCACCGACGTGCCCGAACTCGACATGGTCGACGCCGACGAGCCGAGTGGCGATGATCTGGTCGCCATGGCGCGCACCTGCGAAGACGCCGCGCGGGCGGTCGACGGCATCACCAATTCGGAAGGCGCTGAAGCCGGCTGGAGCCGCACCCACGTGTCGCTGGCGGCAAGCAACGGCTTTTCCGGCGCTTATGAACGCACCGATTTTAGCGTTGGCGTGTCGGTGATCGCCGGCGAAGGCACCGATATGGAAAGCGACTACGATTACAGCCAGGCGGTGTTCCGCGCCGACTTGGAAGATCCTGCGACCACCGGCGCCAAAGCGGGTGAGCGCGCGGTCAGCCGGCTCGGCGCGCGCAAAATGCCGACCGCCGGAGTGCCGGTCGTCTACGATCCCCGCGTTGCCGGCGGACTGCTCGGCCACTTGGCCGGGGCGATCAGCGGCCCCGCCGTGGCGCGCGGCACGAGTTTCTTGAAAGATAGCCTAAACACCCCGGTGTTCGCCTCCGGCATCACCATCGTCGACGATCCGCACCGGCCGCGCGGCCTGCGGTCCAAACCGTTCGATGGCGAAGGCCTAGCGAACGAGAAGTTGAACCTGGTGGAAGACGGCGTGCTCAAGACCTGGCTGCTCGATCTCGCTTCGGCCCGCCAACTCGGTCTGACCAGTTGCGGCCGCGCATCGCGGGGCACCTCGGCGCCGCCCAATCCTGCCCCGACCAACCTCTACCTCGAAGCAGGCAAACCAACGCCGGATGAACTGATGGCCGATATCGAGAACGGGTTCTACATTACTTCGCTGATGGGCATGGGTGTGAACGCGGTCACCGGCGACTACAGCCGCGGTGCCGGCGGCTTCTGGATTGAGCGCGGCAAGATCGCCTTCCCGGTCAGCGAAATGACCGTCGCCGGCAATCTTAAGGATATGTATCGAAACCTGCGCCCGGCAAACGACTTGGTCTTCCGTTACGGCACCAACGCGCCGACCATACGCATCGACGGTATGACGGTCGCCGGCGGCAGCTGAGCTTTTCAGGGTCGAGTAGGTCGAGTGGCGGGCCTCCGCGCCGTCATGGTATACCGAAGCCGCACGAAGCAGAGGCTGCGCGGCGTTGACCGAACTGACACGCGACACGGCTGATCCCAACCCAACCACCAGGGCCTTGGTGGCCCGGCTGTGGCGCGACT
>JBFKGW010000209.1:0-5339 GCA_041633145.1 Alphaproteobacteria bacterium | reverse complement strand
TCGATTCGACGTCGATGCCGGTGGCGACCACCGAGACCCGCATGCGGCCGCTCAGGCTGTCATCAAGGGCCGAGCCGACGATGATGTTGGCGTCGGGATCGACCTCCTCGCGGATCCGGTTAGCCGCCTCATCGACCTCGAACAAGGTCATATCGAGACCGCCGGTGATGTTGATCAGCACGCCGCGGGCGCCGCGCATCGACACATCGTCGAGCAGCGGATTGGCGATCGCGGCTTCGGCGGCGGCGATCGAGCGGCCGTCGCCGCTGGCTTCGCCGGTCCCCATCATGGCCTTGCCCATTTCGCTCATCACCGTGCGGATATCGGCAAAATCCAGATTGATCAGGCCGGGCATCACCATCAGGTCGGTGACGCCGCGGACGCCGGAATGCAGCACGTTATCAGCCATGCAGAAGGCGTCGGCGAACGTCGTGTGCTCGTTGCAGACCCGGAACAGGTTCTGGTTGGGGATGACGATCAGCGTATCGACGAAGTGCTGTAGTTCTTCGATACCTTCCTCGGCCGACTTCATCCGGTTGTTGCCTTCGAACTGGAATGGCTTGGTTACCACGCCGACGGTCAAGATACCCTGCTCGCGCGCGGCGCGGGCGATCACCGGGGCGCCGCCGGTGCCGGTGCCGCCACCCATGCCGGCGGCGATGAAGGCCATGTGGCTGCCCTGCAGGTGATCGATGATGACATCGAGCGCTTCTTCCGCTGCGGCCCGGCCGATATCCGGCCGCGCGCCGGCGCCCAAACCGTTGGTGATGTTGACGCCGAGCTGAATGCGCCGTTCCGACGCGCTGAGCGCGAGCGATTGCGCATCGGTATTGGCGACCACGAACTCGACACCTTCGAGATTGGCCGCGATCATGTTGTTGACGGCATTACAGCCGGCGCCGCCGACGCCGACCACGACGATGCGCGGCTTCAACTGGGTTTCGGTTCCGGGTGCGCTTAGGTTCAGCGTCATATTAGCCTCCAATATGTGACGTCCGAGGGCGAGAAACAGGGTGAGTGCGACGACCGCAGCGGGGACAGCGATTGGCTGATCCGCCCGCGGCCGGATGCGGGTACGAAGGGCAAGTGTGGTATCCGGGGCTTAGAAGTGCTCATGAAACCAATGGCCAAGCCGGCTTCCCAGGCCGCCTGACTCCCCCTTCATGATCTGGGTTGGAACGGTTGCCGCCGACGGGTTCTCCATCGCGTAGGCGGTCAGTCCGGCGCTGGTCGCGAACGCCGGGCCGGACATGGATTCGGGCAGTCCGCGCAAGCGCAGCGGGCGGCCCATACGAATTTGCTTGTCGAGCACCATCGCCGCCAGTTCGCGCACGCCTTGCAGTTGGCTAGCGCCGCCGGTCAGCACGACGCGGCGGCCGGCGATCGGATCGAAGCCGCTGTCGGTCAGCCGTTCGCGTACCAATTCGAAGGTTTCTTCCAAGCGCGGCTGGATGATGCCGTTCAGCAGCGAACGCGGAATATGGTTCGGGCTGTTATGCTCGTCCTCGCCAACGTGGAGCACATCGATCAGTTCGTGCTCGTCATCGGGGGTGGCGGTGGCCGCGCCGTGCAGCGTTTTGAGCCGTTCGGCATGGGCGATCGGGGTCGATAGGCCGCGCGCAATATCGTTGGTCACATGCGCGCCGCCGACCGGCACGATATCGGTGTAGACCGCCTCGCCGTCGGAGAATACGGCGATGCTGGTGGTGCCGGCGCCCATGTCGATAACGGTCACGCCGAGATCGGTCTCGTCCTCGACCAGTGTCGACAAGCCCGACGCGTACGGTGCGATAACGAAATCGTCGATTTCCAGATGGCACCGGTCGACCACGTTGCGCAGGGTGCGGACGACACCGCTGGCCGCCGTCACCAAATGCATATTGACCGACAGGCGGTTGCCGAACATGCCGCGAGGGTCGCGAATGCCACGATTGCCGTCGACGGCATAGGCGACCGGGATCGAGTGAATAAGCTCGCGCTCCGGGCGGTGGCCGTTGCGCTCGCGGTGGCCGTTAGAGTGGCCGTTGACGCCACCGTTTCCATTGGTTTCGAAAGTCAACGATTGTTGGAACACCCGCCGCAGGTCGGCATCGTCGATCTGCAACCCGCCGATATCGACGTCGACGCCGATCGTCTGCGAGACCGGTTGGCCGCCATTGAGATTTACAGTGACCGAACGGATGGTATCGCCGGCCATTTGTTCGGCGGCGAAGACGGCCTTGCGGATCGCGGTTTCCGCGATATCCAAATCGACGATCACGCCGTTTTTCAGACCGGCGCTGACCTGCAGGCCGGTGCCGACGATGCGCGGTTGCATAGCCACGGCGCCGCTGTTCTCGCTCGCCGGCCGGTCGACCTTGGCGATCAGGCAACACACTTTGCTGGTGCCGATGTCGAGCACCGCAATGGTACCGGTGCGCGGTTTGTTGAGGCGTTTGCTCACTGCCGGTTATCCCCCCGCCTCAAGTGTTTTCGCCGGCGGCGCGCGTGCGGTCAGCCGCTTTGCCGCTCACGCGGACGATCAACCGGTCAGGCACGCGCAAGTCGACCGCGATGACGTCGCGCTCGAACAGCGCATGTTCGCGTTGATATTCCGACAAGCGGTTGAGCGCCGACGCCACATCGTCTGCTGGCAAGCGGATATCGATTCCGTTGCGCAGACGCAGGTTCCAGCGCCGCCCCGACACCCGGACCGCTGCTTCGACCTGGCTCGATATGGCCGGGTACGTGCGCAACATGTCGAGTAGCGGTGCGGCATTCTCCGGCGCGTCTGCGCCGACGACCAGCGGCATCGCGGCGAACCCTTCGAGTTTGTGCCGTTGGATAACCGCGCCGTCGCGATCGATCAGCACGACGCGGCCCTTGTGCTGCCACAGCGCCAGCGCCTGCCGCTCCTCGATCTGTACATAGATGGTGTCGGGCAGGCGGCGGGCGATCGTCGCCGATTTCACCCAACCCAAGGACTCGACGCGCTTGCGCGCTTCCTCGATATCGATCGACAGAATCGCCACACCGCGATGAATGTCGAGCGTTTCGATCAGATCGTCGCGCGCGGTGATCTGGCGACCGCGGACGAGGACTTCTTGCACCACCAGGCCGGCATCTGCCGTAGCCCAAAACACCCGCAGCTTGGCGATCTCATACCGTTGCGCCAGCCAGCCGGTCTCGACGGCCTTCCAACCGACACCGCCGGCGCCCGCGACAACTGCGATAAGCGCCACGGCGACCGCGATGCGGCGCCGTTTCTGCCGGTTCATCGTCCGCCGACGCGGCTGTTTCTTGCGCTTGGAACGCCAGGGGATCAGTCGCATTGTGCCGTCTCCACCAACCAATCAACCAATTCGGTAAACGCGACGCCCGTGTGCGCCGCCTGCTCGGGCACCAGGGATAGCCGGGTCATCCCCGGTTGCGTGTTGACCTCGAGCATCACCAGTTCTTCGTTGTCGTCGTCGTAGCGCAGATCGGACCGGCTAACGCCGCGGCAGCCCAGTGCCCGATGCGCCGTGGCCGCCCAGTTCAATGCCTGGTCGTAGACCTCGGGCGACACCGGCGCCGGGATTAAATGTTCGGTTTTACCGTCGGTATATTTCGCTTCGTAATCATAGAAACCCGACACGGGCCGCAGTTCGGTGACGGCCAGCGGCCGCGCCTCGTCCCCTTTGGCGCCCATCACGGCGACGGTCAATTCGCGGCCGGGGATGTAGCGCTCGACCAGGAGTTGCTGCGTATCATCAGGGAGGTCGTCGAATGGCGGTCGGTTGTCGCCGTTGCGCACGATATGAACGCCGACCGACGATCCCTCGTTGACCGGCTTGATCACATAGGGCGGCGGCATGACGTCGCCGGCCTGCACCTCTTTGGGCGTCGCCACGACGGCGTCGGCGATACCGATATGCTGCGCCGCGAAAACCGCCCGCGCCGCAACTTTGTCCATCGCCAGCGCCGACGCCAGAACGCCGGAATGGGTGTAGGGGATGCGCAGCAGGTTGAGCAGGCCCTGGATGCAGCCGTCCTCGCCGTAGCGACCGTGCAGGGCGTTGAACGCGACATCGGGTGCCGGCTCCAACGCTGCCAGCAGGGCGCCGATATCGGCGGTCACGTCGACCTCGTCGACTTCATAGCCGACATCGCGCAAGGCATCGGCGCATTGCTGGCCGGAGTCGAGCGAGACTTCACGCTCGGCCGAAATGCCACCCATCAGAACCGCGACCCGGCGTGTCATGACGAGCCTCCTGCCGGCACGCCGATCCGCTCGAGTTCCCATTCCAGCTCGACGCCGGTGGCCTCGCGAACCCGCCGGCGCACCTCTTCGCCCAAGCCTTCGATATCGGCTGCGGTGGCACCGCCGAGATTGACCAGGAAGTTGCAGTGTTTCTCCGACACTTGGGCATTGCCCAGGCGCAGGCCGCGGCAACCAGCCCGGTCGATCAACTCCCACGCCTTCTGGCCGTTGGGGTTCTTGTAGGTGCTGCCGCCGGTGCGGGTGCGGATCGGCTGGGTATCTTCGCGCGCTTCCTGCACCAGTTCCATCGCACGGGCGATGTCGGCGCTGTTGCCCCAGACGCCGGCCATGGTGCAGCCGGTGAAAATCCAGTCTGTCGGTACGCCGCAGCCGCGATAGCGCGGCGCCCAATCAGCCGGCGTTAGGGATTCGATGCTGCCGGTCGGCGTCAGCGCCATGACCTGGGTGACGACGTCTTTGAGCTCGCGGCCGTAGGCGCCGGCGTTCATGCGCAAGCCGCCGCCGATGGTGCCCGGAATACCGGCGAGGAACTCGAAGCCGGCGATCGAGGCGTCGCGGGCCGCCTTGGCGACGTTGTAATCCAACGCCATGGCGCCGGCGTGGATCTCAGTGCCGTCGACGCGAATGGTCGAGAACGGGCGACCCAGGCGAACCACCACGCCGGGGATGCCGCCGTCGCGCACCAGCATGTTCGAGCCGACGCCGAGCACGGTGACCGGCACGTCATCTGGTTTGCCGGCGAGGAAATTCGCCAAGTCGGTCACGTCGGCCGGCCGGTAGAGGACTTCCGCCGGCCCGCCGACGCGAAACCAGGTGTAGCGGGCGATCGGCGCCTGCGCTTCGTAGCGGCCACGCACCGGCGGCAGCCGGTCGAGCAGCTCGGTGGGACGTAGACGATCGGCCATCATCATGCTCCCGTCCCCGTCCCGCGTACCATCAGCGGTGCCAATTGGCCGGGCAAGGCGCGCGCCCAGGCGGTGATGTTACCGGCACCCAGGCACACCACCATGTCGTTGGGCTGCGCCGCGGCAGCGATCAGCTTGGCCAGATTTTCCGGTTCGGGGAGTGGACGCACGTCGCGGTGGCCGTGGTCGCG